>DASSML010000249.1:0-3093 GCA_035688895.1 Gemmatimonadales bacterium | reverse complement strand
GACCGGGGGCCGGTTCTCGTGTCGAAACACCCAGCCGTCGTCAGCCGTCGTCGTGTCCGGAGGCGGGAGTCGTCCCGTGCCCGCTGCTTACCCACCTGCAAGGCCGAGGTCCGCATGAGTCTGTTCCTCCGGAAGGATGTGTCCTCCCTCCAGGCCGAGGTCGCGTCGGACCAGAGCCTCAAACGCGCCCTCGGGCCGGTCAACCTGGTGCTGCTGGGCATCGGCGCGATCATCGGTGCCGGCATCTTCGTGCTCACGGGCCAGGCCGCGGCCAACTACGCGGGCCCGGCCATCGTGTACTCGTTCATCCTGGCGGGTACCGCCTGCGCCCTGGCCGGCCTCTGCTACGCCGAGTTCTCGGCCATGATCCCGATCGCCGGGTCGGCATACACCTACGGCTACGCCACCCTGGGCGAGCTGGTCGCCTGGATCATCGGGTGGGACCTGATTCTGGAGTACCTCTTCGCAGCCTCCACCGTCGCGGTCGGGTGGTCCGGATACGTGGTTTCCTTCCTCAAGGACCTCGGCATCCACATCCCGCCCGAATACACATCGGCACCCTACGTCCACGTCGCCCCACCGGACGCGGGCTGGAACGTGTGGCGACTCTTCACCGAGGGCTGGACGGCGACCGGCGCGGTGCTCAACCTGCCGGCGATGTTCATCGTGTTGGTGATCACCATCCTGCTCATCGTCGGCATCAGCGAGTCGGCCACGTTCAACAACATCGCAGTGTTCATCAAGATCACCGTGGTGCTGCTCTTCATTGCCTTCGGCATGGCCTACATCCATCAGGAGAACTGGCACCCCTTCATTCCGCCCGCGGCGGGTGAGGGCAAGTACGGCTGGGACGGCGTGGTCCGCGGAGCGGGGGTCATCTTCTTCGCCTACATCGGATTCGACGCGGTCTCCACCGCGGCCCAGGAGACACGAAATCCTCAGAAAGACATGCCGATCGGCATCCTGGGCTCGCTGGCGATCTGTACCGTGCTCTACATCGTCGTGGCGCTGGTGCTCACCGGCATCGTCAAGTACACCGAGCTCAGCGTGCCCGACCCGATCGCGGTCGGCATCAACGCCGCCGGCCCGGGACTGGCCTGGCTCCGGCCGATCGTGAAGATCGGCGCGATCGCCGGCCTCTCGTCGGTCATCCTGGTGATGCTCCTGGGGCAGCCCCGCATCTTCTACACCATGTCGAAGGACGGACTCCTGCCGCCGGTCTTCAGCGCGGTGCATCCGCGCTTCCGCACCCCCTGGCTCGCCAGCGCCGTCACCGGCCTCTTCGCCATGGCGTTCGCCGGACTGCTGCCCATCGGTCTGCTCGGCGAGCTGGTCTCGATCGGGACCCTGCTCGCGTTCGCGATCGTCTGCGCCGGCGTCTGGGTCCTGCGGCGCACCGACCCCGACCGGCCCCGTCCATTCCGCACTCCGTTCGTCCCTCTCGTCCCGCTCGGCGGCATCCTGGCCTGCTTCTACCTGATGCTTGGCTTGCCCAAGGACACCTGGGCCCGGCTGATCATCTGGATGGCGCTGGGGCTGATCATCTATTTCGCGTACGGGAAGCGGCATTCGAAGGTGCAGATGAGAGGGTAGAAGGTGGCGCGGTGGCGAAGTGGCTAGGTAGAAACCAAGGGCGCCGGGGCATTCCCGGCGCCCTTGTCCTTTGTTGCGATCTGCACACGCGCGCGAAGCCGCGGCCAGCTAGCCACCTAGCCACTAGCCACCTCGCCACCTCCTAGCCTCCGGCTCTCCGCGCTACTATTCCCTATGCCCTACTCCCTCTCTCCCGACAAGCTGGCCGCCGCGCACCAGTTCGCCGCCGCGTTCCATCCGGGACAGCGGGTCTGCCTCACGACCCACGTCAATCCCGACGGCGATGGGCTCGGGAGTGAGGCCGGGCTCGCTCATCTGCTGCAGGCTCGCGGTGTTGACGTCGTGGTCACCAATCCGACCTCGACGCCGCCGCGCTTCGGCTTCCTGTTCGAGGATCTGCCCCGGGTGGATCGCACCGCCGAGGCGGTGAAGGAGCTTCGCCGGGCGGACCTGATCGTCGTGCTCGACATCTCCGACCTGGGCCGGCTCGGCATGCTCTCCGAGACCGTGCGCACCCGCGGGGTGCCCGTCTCCTGCATCGACCACCACGTGAGCGCCGGCGAGCTTCCGGCCGGGGCCCGTTACATCGATTCCGAGGCCGCGGCAACCGGCGAGCTGGTCTTCGAGCTGGCCGTCGCCAACGCGTGGTCCCTCGACCAACCCGCGGCGCGCGGTCTCTACGTGGCCATACTCACCGACACCGGCGGCTTCCGCTTCAGCAACACCCGCCCCCGGACCCTCCGGATCGCCGCCGAGCTGCTCGAGGCCGGGGTCGATCCCGAGGAGATCTATCTCGAGGTCTACGCCCGGGCCCCCGAGGGCCGGCCTCGGCTCTTCGCCGAGGCGCTGCAGACGCTCGTGGTCGAGCCGGAGCTCGGCCTCGCCTGGGTCACCGTGCCGCCGGGCGCCATCGAGCGGCTGGGTGTCTCCTCCGACGACCTCGACGGCGTCGTCGAGTTCCCCCGCTCGATCGAGGGGGTCCGGATGGCGCTCCTCTTCCGCGAGGTGAGCCAGGGCCGGATCAAGGTGTCGCTCCGGTCGGTCGGCAACGTGGACGTTGCGGCCTTCGCCAAGCCGTTCGGCGGCGGGGGCCACACCAAGGCCGCCGGGCTTGCCCTTCACGGGTCCCTGGCGGAGGTCCAGGCGACGGTCCTCGCCGCCGCGCGCGACTATCTTGGCGGCAACGGCGGTGGCGACCGCCACGGTTGACCGGCTTTCCGCCGGGCCTATATTGCCGACTGAGAAGGTAGGAATTAGCCATCCGGTGGCCCATGGACCTGATTGACCGCATCGAGAAGACGCTGGACACGCTGCGCCCCTACATTGCCTCGCACCGGGGAATGGTCGAGGTGGTGGACTTCGACGAGGGCGAAGGGCTCCTCCTGCTCCGGCTGGGGGGCACCTGCCACGGCTGCGCCGCGAGCACCGTGACGCTCAGGCAGGGCATCGAGGCCCGCCTGCGGGAGCTGGTGCCGGAGGTCAAGCACGTGGAGGCGGTCT
>DASSML010000248.1:0-3412 GCA_035688895.1 Gemmatimonadales bacterium | reverse complement strand
TACGAGTTCTTCCTGTACTACGACGCGTGACCGTTCCGCCGGAGCCCCGTCGGGGGCTCCGGCTCAACCGAACCCCGGCCCCCGAGGATCGTCCCGTGACCGTGCTTCCGCTCCTCCTCGCCGTGCAGGACACGGCGGCGTCCCCGCCCCCGCCCGCCATCGTCGCGGCGGACACCGCCTGGATGCTGGTGTCCACCGCCCTGGTGCTGCTCATGACTCCGGCGCTCGCGTTCTTCTATGGCGGGCTGGTGCGGAACAAGAACTCGCTCAACACCATGATGATGAGCTTCGTGGCGCTGGGCGTGGTCGGGGTGACCTGGGCGCTCATCGCCTATAGTCTCGCCTTCAGCGAGGGCGGGCCCTTCCTCGGGGGCCTGGCGAACCTCGGGCTCGCCGGCGTCGGCACCGAGGCCAAGGGGACGATCCCGCACGTGCTCTTCATGGCGTATCAGGGCACCTTCGCCATCATCACCGCGGCGCTCATCTCCGGCGCGATCGTGGAGCGGATGCGCTTCGGTCCCTACGTCGCCTTCATCGCGATCTGGACCCTCCTGGTCTACGCGCCGGTGGCCCACTGGGTCTGGGGCGGCGGCTGGCTGATGAGCCGCGGGGTGCTCGATTTCGCGGGCGGCACCGTCGTGCACATCAACGCCGGCGTCTCCGCGCTGGTCGCGGCCATGGTCCTGGGACCGCGCAAGGACTACGGACGGCAGGCCGTGCTGCCGCACAACGTCCCCTTCGTCCTGCTCGGCGCGGGCCTGCTCTGGTTCGGCTGGTTCGGCTTCAACGGCGGAAGTGCGCTCGCCGCCAATGAGCTGGCTGGGCTCGCCTTCAGCAACACCTTCCTGGCCCCGATGGCAACTCTCGTGGTGTGGACCCTGCTCGACTACGTCCGGACCGGCCGCGCCACCGCGGTCGGAGCGGCTACCGGCATCGTGGTCGGCCTGGTGGCGATCACGCCGGCCGCCGGCTTCGTGAGCCCGGCCAGCGCGCTGCTGCTCGGCGGCCTGGCGGCGTTCCCCAGCTATTTCGCCATCGCGCTCCGCTCCCGTACTCGGGTCGACGACTCCCTCGACGTGTTCGCCGGCCACGGGGTGGGCGGCCTCACCGGCGCGCTGCTGACCGGCGTGCTGGCCGAGAAGGTCTGGAACTCGGCCGGGAACGATGGCCTCTTCTTCGGGAACCCGGGCCAGCTCGGGGTCCAGGCGCTGGGCTGCCTCAGCGCCGCCCTCTACGCCGCGATCATGACCTTCCTGATCCTCAAGGCGATGGCCTTCGTGACCGCGCTCCGGGCCGTGCCCCGCACCGAGGGCGTGGGCATGGACGTGAGCCAGCACGGCGAAGAGGCCTACGCCAGCGGCGAGGGCTCGATCCTGGTGCCGCCCGAGGCGGCGATCCTGTCGGACACCGTGCCGGCGCTTACCCCGCAAGCGGCTTCGCGCTGAGGAGACGACCATGAAGCTCATCGTAGCCATCATCCGGCCCGATCGCCTGAACGAGGTGCTCGAGGCCCTCTACCGGGCCGAGGTCCGCGGGCTCACCCTCTCTCGCGTGCTGGGCCATGGCGGGGAGACCGAGCGGGTGGAGACCTACCGCGGCACCACGGTCAAGGTGGACCTGCAGGAAAAGGTGCGGCTGGAGATCGGGGTGTCCGACTCGTTCGTGGACGTCACCGTCCAGGCCATCCTCGGCAGCGCCCGCACCGGCGACGTCGGCGACGGCAAGATCTTCGTGCTCGATACCGAGCAGGTGTATCGGATCCGCACCGCGGAGAAGAACGAAGCGGCAGTGACGCCGGCGGTGGCGGAGGAGGTGTAGGGGACGGTGGGGAGGTGGCTCGGTGGCTCGGGTTCTCGCGAATGGCTTCTCGCGCCACCGGAGCCACCGAGCCACTTAGCCACTTAGCCACCGAGCCACCTCGACACCTCCCCACTTCGCCACCTCCCCTCCGTCCGCCTACATTCCCCCAATGACCCCCGAAAAGAAGCTCCGCAGCGCCGCCATCACGGAGGGAGTCGAGCGCGCCCCCAACCGCGCCATGCTCCGCGCGGTCGGCTTCACCGACGCCGATTTCGGCAAGCCCATCGTGGGCATCGCGAGCGGCTACAGCACCATCACACCCTGCAATGCCGGCCTCGACGTCCTCGCCCGGCGGGCCGAGGCCGCGGTTCGCGCCGGCGGGGCGATGCCCCAGCTCTTCGGCACCATCACGGTGAGCGACGGGATCTCCATGGGGACCGAGGGGATGAAGTACTCCCTCGTCTCCCGGGAGGTGATCGCCGACTCGATCGAGACCGCCTGTGGGGCGCAGAGCATGGACGGCGTCGTCGCGGTGGGGGGCTGCGACAAGAACATGCCCGGCGCGATGATCGCGATCGCCCGGATGAACATCCCGGCGATCTTCGTCTACGGCGGGACCATCAAGCCGGGGCACTACGCGGGCCGCGATCTCACCGTGGTGAGCGCCTTCGAGGCGGTGGGCCAGCTCAGCGCCGGGCGCATCGATCAGAGCGAGCTGCTCGAGGTGGAGCGTCGGGCCTGTCCGGGCAAGGGGTCCTGCGGCGGGATGTACACGGCCAACACCATGTCGTCGGTCTTCGAGGCCATGGGCATGAGCCTGCCTGGCTCCTCCACCATGGCCGCCGAGGATGCCGAGAAAGCGGAGAGCGCCGCCCGCTCGGGGGCGGTGCTGGTCGAGGCGATCGGGCGGGGGCTGACGCCGCGCCGGATCCTCACCCGCCAAGCGTTCGAGAACGGAATCGCGGTGGTGATGGCCCTGGGCGGCTCGACCAACGCGGTGCTCCACCTGCTCGCCATCGCCCACGCGGCCGGGGTCGCGCTCACGCTCGACGACTTCGAGCCGGTCCGGGCCCGGGTGCCGGTGCTCTGCGATCTCAAGCCCTCGGGACGGTTCGTAGCCACCGACCTCCACGCGGCCGGGGGCGTGCCCCAGGTGATGCGGATGCTGCTCGATCGCGGGCTGCTGCACGGGGACGCCTTGACGATCACCGGCGAGACCGTTGCCGAGACCCTCCGCGACGTGCCCGCCGAGCCCAGAGCGGATCAGGAAGTGATTCGGCCGTGGGCTCGCCCGCTCTATGCGCAGGGCCACCTGGCGGTGCTGCGCGGCAACCTCGCGCCCGAGGGATCGGTCGCCAAGATCACCGGTGTGAAATCAGCCCGGATCACCGGGCCCGCGCGGGTGTTCGAATCGGAGGAGGCCTGCCTCGAGGCGATCCTGCAGGGCCGGATCAGTCCCGGCGACGTGCTGGTGGTGCGGTATGAGGGGCCGCGCGGCGGTCCGGGCATGCGGGAGATGCTCGCCCCCACCTCGGCGCTCATCGGCGCCGGGCTGGGCGACGCGGTCGGCCTCATCACCGACGGCCGGTTCTCAGGTGGTACCTACGGCCTC
>DASSML010000247.1:0-6103 GCA_035688895.1 Gemmatimonadales bacterium | reverse complement strand
TTCGGCTACGGCCAGGACAAGGGCCTCTACGGCAAAGGCTCGCTGGGCACCACGTCGTACGATGGGCTCGACGGTTCCTCGCTCGATCTGGGCGCGAACGTCGGCTACCAGGTGGCCCTCAAGACCGCCAAGCCGGCCCAGGTCTGCCCGGTGGCGAGCCTGAGCATCGGCTCGGGCCCGAACGACGTGGGCGGCACTGGCATCGACATGTCGAGCCGGACCTTCTCGTTCGGCGCCGCGATGGGCGCCGTGGTGAGCCAGACCTCGCAGATGCAGATCGTGCCCAATGCAGCCTTCCAGTTCGCCAACACCCGTCTGTCGGTGGACGACGGCACCACGTCGGCCTCCGGGTCGGAGAGCTACGGCCTCCTGACCCTCGGCACCGGGTTCGTGTTCAGCTCGCGGTACAGCCTGAACCCGAGCATCAACATCCCGATGGGCCTCGACGGGGCCAGCACCTCGTTCGGTCTGGCCGGCGCCATCAACTTCGGGCACTAAGGCCGGAAAAAGCAGGGCTGCGGGGCGTCGCCGGGCGACCGGCGGCGCCTCGTGGCATTTTCTGCCGGGGGGCCGCCGGGCCATTAGCTTCCGGGGACCGGTCACACCCCTCGCGAGGACCCTTCCCGGTTGCCACGACCCCGGTTGCCACGACGCCCCAAGCCGTATCCACTCCAGCCGGCGCCCAACCGGGACTGGGTCTCGCTGACCGCGAGCGCGGTCCTGCACGTGGCGGTGCTGCTGGTGGTCGTCCTCGTGACCCGACCGAGGCAGGAGGAGCGCGACAAGTCCGGTCAGCCGGACCCCGCCCAGCTCGCCCGGCAGGTCCAGATGGTGTACGTCCCCCCGCCGCCGAAGCCGGTGCGGCCCCCACCACCGCCGCCGCAACCGAAACCGGAGCCGCCACCACCGACTCCCCCTCCCAGGCCGCAGGTGCCGCCGCCGCCGATCCCCCGGCCGTTCTCGCCGCCGCCGGAGAAGGCCCAGAAGGTCCCGGAGGACAACGCCAACGCGCCCCCGGAGGCGACCCGCTCCAAGGGCGAGGACAGCGACCAGCCCGAAGGCGGCGCCCCGGCCACCACGCCGACGCCGGCCGCCGAGGCCGCGCCCACGATGGAGTCGGAGGCGCAACGGATCTTCGGCTCCAAGCATGTCGCCACGCAGCCGGGGGCCGGGCCGCAGGAGATCCGGCCGATGGAGGCCGACCTGCCCGAGAATGGCGAGAAATGCGTGCCGCGGGTGAACAGCGACTCGGCCGGGCCGCAGTACGGCACGGTGGTGGGACGGATCATGAGGGGAGACAACGGCCGGCCGCTTGTCGGAGCGCACCTGCAGATGCTGGGCACGCCCTTCGTCGCCTTCACCGGGCCGGACGGCGAGTATCAATTCCGCTTCGATATGTCGCTGGTGGACAACTGCCGGACCCAGTACGTCCGGGTGACCGCAAAGGGCTTCGAGTCGCGGCTCCTGGTCCTGATGGTGGGTGAAAACGTCCGGAGCGACGATGTGAGCCTGCAGAAGCGGGGACGTTTCGGACTGTAGCTTTCCTGCACCTCGACTACTCGACAATCCCATCCGGGGGACCCGTGTCTCCACTTCTCCGCTGCATCCGCCGGCTGGAGGCGCTTGCCGCCTTCCTGCTTCTCGCCGTACCGCTGACCGCGCAGCAGCCGCATGGCACCGCACCGGCCCATATGGGCCTCGGCGCGCCGCCGCCGACGATCCGCACCGAAGCAGACCTCGCACGATTCCTCGATGACCTCGAGGCCCAGCAGTGGGCGCTGGACCGGGCCGGGACCCTCGAGTCCTACGCCCAGTGGAAGGGCCTTCCCAACCACCAGGCCGAGGCGATGAACCGGCTGAACAACGAGCTCTCCACCCGGCGGGACTACGCCAAGGTCATCGACCAGTGGAAGAATCGGGTGCGGGACTCGACCCTGGCCCGGCGGCTCCAGGTGCAGGCCAACTACTTCCTGGCCGCCAAGGCCGACCCGGCGCTGGCGGTGCGCCTGGGTGAGCTGCAGACCGCCATCCAGGACACCTTCCGTCAGTTTCGTTTTCAGTTCGACGGCAAGGCCCTGACCCAGACCCAACTCGCCATTGTCATTCAGACCACCGCGGACCGGGCCACTCGCCGCCGCGCCTTCGAGGCGATTCCGGCGCTCGGCACCACGGCCGCGCCGCTGATCCGCCAGGCGATGGCGATGACCGACCGGATGGGCCGGCAGGAGGGATTCCCCAGCGGGGCGGCCTCGCAGCTCTCGCTCTCCGGCCTGACCCCGACCCAGGTGCTGCGCGACCTCACGTCGTTCGAGCAGGCCACCCGGCCGACCTACGAGGCGCTGCTCGCGCGGATCGCCCGGGACCTCAAGATCGAGAAAGTGGAGGCGTGGGATCTGGACTACTGGTTCCACCTGCAGGAGCAGCAGGTGTCCCCCCATGCCTACCCGACCGACCAGGCGATGCAGCGGATCCGGGCCCTGGCCACGGGCATGGGCTTCAACGTGGACAGCCTGCCGATCACCGTCACCATCTACGACGTGCCCACCGGAGGAGTGGCCTTCCCCATCCGTCCGGCGTACGAGGCGCGCCTGCTGTCGAACCCCTTCCCCGGCGGCCGGTTCTACTCGACGCTCTTCCACGAGTATGGCCACACGTTGCACGCGGTCCTGATCCGGCCCGACCTGCCGCTGTCGCTGCTCTCGGCGGACCCGCAGCCCGCCACCGAAGGCCTGGGTGAGACGCTGGGGCACTTTGCCTTCGATCGGCGGTTCCTGGCTCGGGCGGGCGGGGTGAACCCGGAGGAGGCCGCGGCACTCGAGCGCCTGGGCAAGCTGGAACAGCTGCTCTGGCTCCGGCGCACCATCGGCGCCAGCGCGTACGCCGAGGTGCAGGCGTACCTGGACCTGAGCGCGAACTTCGATTCGGTCTTCACCGATAGCTACCGCCGCTTCGTGGGCGTCGACCTGCCGCCCGGCGAGTACGCCTCGACCCGCGACCTGTTCGGGACGGTGCCGCTCTACTATCCGGCCTATCTCTACGCCAACATGTTCGCGGCGCAGCTGCGCGAGGCGATGCGGAAGGAGTTCGGGACCGAGGACCTGAGCCAGGAGCCGCGCGTGGCGGGCTGGCTCACCCGCAACTTCTACGGGCCGGGACAGAGCATTCCGTGGATGGAGAAGGTGCGCCGGGCCACCGGGCGTCCGCTGGATTCGCGGGCGCTGGTGGAGTTCCTCGCGGTGGATGTAGGGAATTAGGCTGTACGGCGGTACGGCGCCGCCGAAGCTAACGGATCAAGCTCAGAACCAGCGCGGCGATCGCGGCGACCAGCGCGGCCGCGCCGAGATAGACGGCGACGCGAGGAGGTGCCGCCGGCGCCCGGAGCCGCGCCAGCAGCTCCGCGTGGGCCTGGGAGAGCCCCGCCTGGCGCGCGTCGAGCCCCTCCAGCCGCTCCGCCACCAGCCCCAGCTCGGCCCGGAGCTGCTCCTGCCCTTCGGCCATCTGCTCCAGGACACCACCGGGCGAGGCCGGCGACGATCCTGCCTCGAACAGCGACTGGCCCATGATCCCCTCGGCCGCGATCACCTCCTCCATCCCCTGGATGAAGTGGCGCTGGTGGATCCGCTTGGAGGCGTCGGGTCCGGGCTCGGTGGTGGCGATCTGGGCGGCCTTGAGCACCGCGTTCTTGATGTCGCCGCCGCTGCGGGGGTAGCGTGCCGCGAGCTCGGCGAAATCCACGTCGTCGGCCAGCGGGGTCTTCCGGCTGTGGATCTGGACCCGCCAGATCCGCTCGCGCGCCCCCGCGTCGGGCATCTCGAAGAGGATGTGAGTGCGGATCCGGCGCTCGAAGGCGGGATCGATGTTGGCTGCCAGGTTGGTGGCGAAGATCACCACTCCCGGTGAGTGCTCCAGCTCGTTGAGGAGGACGCTCACCACCGCGTTGGCCTCACGCTCGTAGGCCGCATTGACGGCGGTGAAGCGGCGGCCGGCGATCGCGTCCGCCTCGTCGAAGAAGAGGACCGCGTCCTGGCGCTCCGCGGCCCGGAAGACCGAGGCCACATGCTTGGCGGTCTGCCCCACCCAGCGGGACTCCAGCTCCGAGTAGCGCACCACCAGCAGCCGCTTGTCCAGCGCGTAGGCCAACGCCTCGGCGCAGATGGTCTTGCCCGTACCGGGCGGCCCGGCGAAGTGGAACGCCAGGCCGAGCCCGGTGGAGTGGCGCTCGGCCAGCCCCCACTGATGGAAGATCAGGTCGTGCTTCCGCACCAGCGCGAGCGCGTGATTCAACGCCCGGAGGGTCGATGGCGGCAGCACCACGTCGTCGAAGGTGCGCCGCGGCTCTACCGCTTCGACCAGCTCCCGGCTGGGCGTCCCGAAGAACAGGTCGCGGATCCCGTCTGCCATGGATCGAAATCTAGGTCACTCGCGCGGCTCCGGCCGCCTGGCCTCCGCCTCGGCCGTGCTCCGCCCGACCACCCGGTCCCAGGCGTCCCTTACCGCCTCCTTGATCTCCTCCCACGCGCTCGGGTGCTCCCCCCGATGCTCGTACCGCTCCCACCCGGTGCGGAGATCGGACTCGGCGTCGTCCCAGCTTCGGCCCATGTCGTGGCTCGCGCTGTCGAAGCCGTAGCGGTAGGCGGGCCGGAAGCGGTCGTAGTAGTCGGGCCCGAGGCCGTACGGACGGCTGGAGAAGTTCTCGAACCAGTAATTGTCCTCGGTCTCCCAGGCGGCCTTCCAGGCCGCATCATCGCCCTCGGGCCGTGGAACGGATGTCATGTCAGGCTCCTATGAGATGGTCTGTGGCACCGGTGGCTTCAGTATCGCTCCGGAGCGGGACCGGCCGCGGGGAGTTGAATCACAGAGATCTGGCCGGGGTCCGGGGGGCGGTTTGCGCCCCGAGCGAGTCCGGCGCGATACTGCGGCGATGACCCGCGCGTCCGCCCGTGTCTGGGCCCTTCGCACCGTCTTCCGCACCGTCGGGCCGGTCGCCCCCGGCCTGGCCGCCCGGTGGGCGGAGACCCTGTTCTGCACGCCCCCACGCCATCAACCCCGCCCCGCCGAGGAGGCGTTCCTGGCGAGCGGACAGCGCTCGACGGTCGGGTGGGAAGGTGGGGATCTCGCGGTCTGGGGGTGGGGGAAGGGGCCGACCGTCCTGCTGGTCCATGGCTGGGGGAGCCGGGCCGCCCGGTTCGGCACCATGGCGTCGGCGCTGGTCGCACGAGGATTCCGGGCGGTAGCCTACGATGGTCCCGGCCACGGTCTCTCGGCCGGCCGGTTCGCGTCGCTCCCCGAGTTTGCCCGCGCGCTCGGCGCCGTGGGAGCGGCGACGGGTCCGCTGCATGGCCTGGTGGGTCACTCGCTCGGCGGCGCGGCGATCGCGATGGCATTGGGCAACGGCCTGGAGGCGAGCCGGGTGGTGCTGCTCGCCCCTCCGGCGGACGTGCGGATCTTCTCCGACATCTTCGCCGAGACGCTGGCCGTCCCCCGCCGAGTGCAGGAGAGGATGCATCGGAACCTGGAGACCCGGCTCCGGATGACCTGGGCCGACCTCGACATCCCCGCCCTGGTCCGGCGGCTCAGTCCGGCGGCGCTGGTGATCCACGACCGCGACGATGCCGACGTTCCCATCGCGCACGGCGAGCGGATCGCCGAGGCCTGGCGCGGTGCGCGCCTGGTGCGGACGGCGGGGCTGGGACATCGGGCGCTCCTTCGCGACCCCGCGGTGGTGCGTCGGACGGTGGACTTTCTGGCCGGGGAGCGGCACGCGTGATCGTGATGGATCGGGAGAACCTGCACGCCCCAGGCTGGTCACACGTCCTGTCCACGACCAACGACCTGGGCGAGCTGGACGCCTTTCGCATCCTGGTTGGCGCCCCTCGGCAGGCGCTCCACCTGGGCAACGGGCGCTGGCCGCACCTCGATCTCAAGCTGGAGCCGCGGGAGCGGGCGCTGGCGAGTCCCGGGGTCCGCGTCTTCGAGCGAACCTCGGAGATGCTGCGCTATCTGAAGGCGCTCCGAGCCAGGGGCCAAGCCGGTCCCTGACCTCGCCGGCTCAGGCTATGCGGACTCCGGCGATCCGCTCCGGGATCGGGATTTCCTCCTGCTC
>DASSML010000246.1:0-4051 GCA_035688895.1 Gemmatimonadales bacterium | reverse complement strand
TCAGACCGCTCCCGGCATCACTCCCGCGAGGCCGGCCCGGACCTGGGCCACCAGGGCGTCCGGCGCGAAGGGCTTCTGGATGTAGGTGGACTGCTCGGGCAGGAGGCTGCGGGTCAGGTCGTGTTCGGCGTAGGCCGACATGAACAGCACCGGGAGTCCGGGGTGCCGCACCGCGATCGCATCGGCCAGCTCGCGGCCGTTGAGTCCCGGCATGATCACGTCGGTGAGGACCAGGTGGGGCAGGGCGTCGTCGCGGGCGAGCACCTCGAGGGCCTCGCGTCCGTTCTCCGCCTCCAGCACGGCGACGCCGACCGACTCGAGCGAGCGGCGGGCCAGGCTCCGCACCGCCGGCTCGTCCTCGACCACCAGCACCCGGACCCCCGCCAGGGCCACCCCGGCGCCGCCGGCGACCGCATCTTCCGGCCTGGTCGCCCCGGACAGGTCGGCGTCGGAGGCGGCCGGGAAATAGACCTTGATGGTGGTGCCGAGGCCGGGCTCGCTGTAGGCCCAGATGGCGCCCTCGTGCTGCTTCACGATGCCGTAGACCGTGGAGAGGCCGAGTCCGGTCCCCTTGCCCACCGGCTTGGTGGTGAAGAACGGCTCGAAGATCTTGGCCAGCGTCGCGCGATCCATGCCGCTGCCGTCGTCGGTCACGCTGAGCCGGACGTAGGAGCCGGCAGCCAGGTCGATGTTGCCGTGGGATTTCGCGTACCCCTCGTCCAGCACGATGTCGTCCACGGTGATGCTGACCCGGCCGCCGGTGCCCAGGGCGTCCCGCGCGTTGGCCACCAGGTTGATGAGCACCTGGTCCACCTGGGTGGCGTCCGCCAGCACCAGGCTCCGGGACGCCGAGGGCGCGAGCTCCAGGGTCTTGTCGGCGCCCAGGAGCCGCTGCAGCACCGGCACCAGCGCGGAGGCCGAGGCGTGCAGGTCGATGACCTGGGTCTGCTTCGACTGGCGCCGGCTGAAGGTGAGGAGCTGTTGCGCGACCTGGGCCGCCCGGGTCGCCGCGCGCACCATCTCCCGCACGTCGAACGCCTGGGGATGCTCGGGTCCCAGCTCCTTGAGGGCGAAGTCGCCGAATCCCAGCACCGCCATCAGCTGATTGTTCACCTCGTGAGCCACACCGCCCGCCAGCGTGCCGACCGCCTGGAGCCGCTGGGCCTGCCGGAGCTGCTCCTCGGCCAGCACCTGGTCGGTGACGTCCACGTGCGCGCCGACCCACTCGCGCACCCGACCCCGCTCGTCGTGCACCGGCACGGCGCGCACGTCCATGTGGCGGAACTCCCCGTCCTGGCGGCGCAGCCGGTGCCGGGTCACCAGCATGCGCCGCTGCCGGACGGCCTCCTTCCAGGCGCGCTCCACCGCGGCGCGGTCGTCGGGGTGGACCACCTCGAGCCAGCCTCGGCCGGCGCACTCCGCGTCGGCCTGGCCGGTGAAGGCCGTCCACTGGGCCGGATCGCCGGCCCGCCCGCCGTCGGGACTCGCGGTCCACACGATCTGGGCCGACGCGGCCACCAGCGCGCGGTAACGGGCCTCTCCGGCGCGCCGGCCCGCCTCGGCGCGGTGCTGATCGGTGACGTCGCGATCCACCTCGATGACCGCTTCGGGGCGGCCGTGCGGGTCGCGGTGCAGGAACCAGTGGGTGGCCACCAGGACGGTCGAGCCGTCTTTCGCCTTGCGGGTCACCTCGCCCACCCATTCGCCCTTCTCGTCGAGGACGGCCGCCGCCTCGCGCGCGGGCACCGGAAGGTCGGTGGCCAGCAGCTCGGCGACCATCGCGCCGGTCGCCTCGTCGGCGGTCCATCCGTACAGTCGCTCGGCGCCGTTGCTCCACCAGCGGATCCGCCCGTCGATCGCCCGCGCCATCACCGGTGCGTGGCTCAGGATCGCCAACAGCTCGTGGGTGCGGGCTTCGCTCTCGCGGAGCGCCGAGCTTACCGCCCGCTCGCCCTGCAGCAGCCGGTCGCGCACCGACACGTCCGCCCGGGCCTGCTCGGCCGATCGGACCTCGCGCTCCGCGCGGCGGAGGATGGCGGCGGCCAGGAAGGCGATGGCCAGCGACACGGTGAGCAGGCCAATCACGTAGAGCGCGACGGCGACGTCCACCTGATAGAGCCCGAGCCGGAGACCCCAGATGCTCACCAGCGCGAAGGCCAGCGGGATGACCACCGCGAGCGGCAGCAGCCGGCGCAGCAGGATGCTGCCCGCATCTCGATGGCGGAGCAGTCCCGCGACCGAGGTCCGCTGGGTCGCGGCCCCCACACCGAGGCCGAGCAGCAGGAGGGCGAGCGCGGCGTGCAGCGCCGTCCCCGTCCGCGGCGTAGTCGCGTAGAGCTCGGTCAGTCTGAACAGGTGCCCCACGACCAGCACCAACGGGATGACGGCCGCGCCGACGCAGGCCGCCGCGACCAGCCGCTGGGCCCGGCGCAGCTTCCACAGGAGAAGCGCCAGGCCGATGCAGAGAAACGCGGCGGCGATCACCGGATCCGGCCGCCCGGGGAAGAGACGAGCCAGCTGGTCCACCTGATCGGGGAAGAGCACCCGGTCGATGCCCAGGTCGGTCCAGAAGAGGTATTCCCCGAGCACCGCTGCCGAGATCACCGTCACCGTCAGCGATCCGAGGATCCGGAACCAGGTGAGCGAGGCCTGCAGGCCGAGCAAGGCGATGCCGGCGGCCAGGAACATGACGCCGCTGAGCGGCTGAGTGGGCGGCAGGAAGGGCGCGAGCGGGAGCAGCGGCTGCAGGCCGAAGGCGTAGGTCTCCAACACCCCGACGCCGACGCCCGCGGCGACCAGGCCGGCCAGCATCGGCAGCCGGTCCAGCAGCCGGAGGACGGCCGCCCACCTGCGCGCGGCCCCCGAGGGTCGCGCGGGGGCAGACGCCGACGTTCCGGGCGGGCTGTCTGGAGCCATGGACCGCTCGATGACGACGGGGAGGGGGGAGTGGAGTACCCTTCCATAATAGTGGGGCGGACGCGACCCTGCGCCCCCGCTCCCACCGGAGCGGGGTGTGTCCTACCTTCCCTACGCTTTTCTCCGAGGAGCGGCCCCCGGTGAGTCCAGACATCCAGGTGAGCGCGACCGACGAGCCCAGGGTGGAGCGTCGCCGGGACGAGCCCGATCCGGTCGCGGCCGAATTCGTTCTCCGGCTGGGCCGCGCCATGCAGGTCTACGGGATGTCGGCGCGCCGACTGGAGGACCTGTTGGGCGCTGCCGCGGATCGACTGCACCTGACGGGGCACCAGTTCTTTTCCACGCCCACCTCCATCATGGCGTCGTTCGGCCCGGTCGGCCGGCAGCGGACCCACATGCTGCGCACGGAGCCGGGAGAGGTGAACCTGGGCAAGCTGGCCACGCTGGAGCAGGTCGGGATCGACGTGGCGGAGGGACGCTGCACGCCGGCGGAGGGGAGCGCCGTGGTGAATCGGATCACCGCAGCACCCTCCCCGTACGGAAAGGCACTCACCACGGTCGCCTACGGCCTCCTGTCCGGGGCGGCGTGCGTGTTCCTCGGAGGCGGCGGACGGGAAGTCCTGGCGGGAGCGGTACTGGGGCTCGGGCTCGGCGTCTTCGCGCTGCTCATCGGCGCGGTGCCGCGGATCGCCGGGGTGTTCGAGCCCCTGGCCGCGTTCCTGGTGAGCGCCTCGGCGATCGGCCTGGCCCACCTGCTGGGTCCGATGTCGGTGCTCACCGCCACGGTCGCCGGGCTCATCGTCCTGCTGCCCGGTTTGACGCTCACCACCGCGATGACCGAGCTCGCCACCCGCCACCTCGCCTCCGGCGTGGCCCGGCTGAGCGGCGCGTTCAGCACCTTCCTGACCCTGGCCTTCGGCGTGGCCCTGGGTAATCGGGTCGGGGCGGCCATCTTCGGCGCGGTGCCCTCCGCCCCAGCCATCGGTGAGGCTGCCTGGGCCAGCCTCGTCGCACTGATCGTGGCGCCGCTCTGTTTCACGGTGATTCTCAGGGCGGAGCCGCGCGACGCGCCCTGGATTCTGCTCGCCGGCGCGCTCGGCGTGATGGGCGGACGCGTGGGTGCCGCGACGTTCGG
>DASSML010000245.1:0-9608 GCA_035688895.1 Gemmatimonadales bacterium | reverse complement strand
CGTCGACACCATGCGGATGACCAAGTCCGGGCACACCGACTGGGTGGCCATCGACGCGATGGGGAGGGTCACGAAATGAAGACGTCCGAGCGCGGCTTTACCCTGGTCGAGGTGCTCATCGCGGTCATCGTGCTGGGCATCGGCGTCACGGCGCTGGTGGGCTCGTCGGCGATGGTCACCCGGATGGTCGGCCGCGGCTCCAGCGAGACCAAGGCGGCCGAGGCGGCCAACGTTCGGCTGGAGTCGATGCGGCTGCTGGCGTACTCCACCAGCCCGC
Source organism: Gemmatimonadales bacterium (assembly GCA_035688895.1). Classification (GTDB taxonomy): domain Bacteria; phylum Gemmatimonadota; class Gemmatimonadetes; order Gemmatimonadales; family GWC2-71-9; genus CAVVWJ01. The sequence continues at coordinate 9,331 of DASSML010000245.1, read as the reverse complement.
GGTGTACCGCCGGCGGGTTCGCCAACGGCGGTCCCGCCTACAGCGGGCGGGCCAACTCGATCCGGGAGCATTGGGTGGTGACCAAGGCGGGCACGATCGGCATCATCACCGACACGGTCACCCATCGCACCGCGACGGGCACCCATACCGACGTCATTACCACCCAAGTGGAGTGCTGACCCGATGCACACCCGACGCGGCTTCACCCTGATCGAGCTGCTGATCGCGCTCGTGCTCCTGAGCCTGGTCACGGCGTCGCTCTTCTCGCTGCTCAACACCACCCAGCGGGTCTCCCGGGCGCAGAGCGAGCGCTCGAGCCTCCAGTCCAACGTGCGCACCGGGGCCATCGTGGTGCCAGGGGAGCTGCGGCAGATCAATGCCGTGAGCGGCGGCTCGACGGACCAGAACGACATCGTGGCCATGTCGGCGACGAGCATCAACTACCGCGCCATGCGCGGCCTGGGATTGGTTTGCCAGACTCCTACCGCCTCCGAGGTCCGGGTCTTCAACAACGGCACCAACCCGTTCATGGGCTACCGCGCTCCTGCGCGGCCGCGGGATGGCCTCTTCGTCTTCGTCGAGAACAGCGTCGACAAGAGCACCGACGACGCATGGGTGCGGGTGCCGACCGCCTCGGTCACCTCGGTGACTTCGGGGAATGTCTGCCCCGGTGGCCAGGCCGGATACACCTTCGCGATCAGCCCGGCGCAGGCGGCGCTGACCAGCGCGACGGTCAACGCGCCAGTCCGCACGTATGAGAACATGACCTTACAGCTCTACCAGTCCAACGGTGAATGGTGGCTGGGCGCCCAGTCCAACAGCGCCGGCGAGGCCATGCAGCCCGTGCTCGGCCCGCTCCGGTCCGGCAACGGCCTCGGGTTCGAGTACTTCAACGCCGCCGGCGCGACCACCACCGACGTCAAGCAGGTGCGGAGCATCCGAGTCACCCTCCGCGCCCTGAGCGATCAGGCGGTCGTCTCCGGCGCCGGGACCACCAATGCGGTCGTGGGCGATTCGATCGTGACCCAGGTCGTGCTGCGGAACGCGCTCCGATGAGCGCCCTCTCTGGCAAGGAGTCCGGTATGCGTGGTCCACGGCTGTCCGACGAGCGGGGCATCGCGCTCGCCGTCGCCATCTTCGCCCTGGTGGTGATCGGCCTGCTGGTCGCTGGCACCTTCTACGCCGGGCGGCTGGAGCAGCAGAGCGGCGAGAACGCCTTCTACGCCAACCAGGCCGGCGAGGCCGCGCAGGCGGCGCTGACCCAGACGGTGCAGGGCACCAGCGCCACGGCCCTGCTCGCGATCACGCCGGGGAACAGCTCCGCGGGGCCCAGCCTGAGTCTGGCGCAGCACTCCGGCGCCACGACGACCATCAAGGCGCTCACCACCAGCGTCTGGCTGGTCACCGCCGTCGGCTCGAAGACGAACGCCAGCGGTACCCAGCTCGCGGCCCGGAGCCTGGCCCAGCTCGTTCGGCTCAACCAGGCCGAGATCCTGGTGGGCGCCGGCCTTACCGCGATCGGTAAGGTCACCGTGGGCGGCAACTCTACCGTGAGCGGCCTCGACGCGACGCCGCCCTACTGGACCGCCAACGGGATCAGTTGCCCGGCCCTGGGCAACGTCCCGGGTGTGAAGTACAACGGGCAGCTGTCCGCGTCGGGAAGCGCGGACCTCTACGGGAATCCGGCGAAGCAACAGGACAACTCGTTGACGGCCGCCAACATGCTGGGCGGCGCCACCTTCAACCAGCTCAAGTCGCTGGCGACGCTCACGCTGACGTCCGGCAACATCAGCGGCCTCGCGCCGGCCACGTCCGGCAATCCGGCGACGTGCAACAAGACGGTGCAGAACAACTGGGGCGAGCCGACCGACAAGGCCAGCCCGTGCTGGACCTACTTTCCGATCGTCTACCACTACGGGAACCTGAGCATCTCAGGCACCGGCGCGGGACAGGGCATTCTGCTGGTGGAGGGCGACCTGCAGGTGCAGGGCCGGATCGACTTCTACGGCCCCGTCATCGCCACGGGCGGCGTGAACATCCGCGGTACCGGCTCGGACGACGTCAAGTTCTACGGCGGCGTCATGGCGCAGGACGTCACCCTGGACGACACCAAGATCACCGGTAACGCGATGATCAACTACTCGAGCTGCGCCATCAAGCGCGCGGTGCAGGGCTCGGCCACGCCGATGGCGCTGGGCGAGCGAAGCTGGGTGCAGGTGTACTGACGAGTCCAGGCAGACCACGATCGGGGGTCGGGGCCGCACGGTCTCGACCCCTCGATTTTGGGCTCGTCCGAGCGCGCAAGTGGGCCGAGTGCCATCGGTTGCAGCACAGGACGAGCCCCGCCGAGTACTGCATCGCGAGAAAGAGATTGCGAAAGGGCAGAGGTCCGCCCCAGACACCTCTGCAAAGCACCGGTCGCCCTCGCACTAAAACGCTCCCGCCCATCTAGTTACCCGGCTGCAACTTGTGTGGCACATCGGTTGCCCCTGAGCGGGCGGACTACCCTCACGCCTCGGCTACGGGCCCTCAACAGCGGACTTGTAATGGGACTCTTCAGGCGCAACGCGACGACGGTCGGGCTCGATATCGGCAGCGGCCTGATCAAGCTCGTCGCCATCTCGCATGCCTCGGGCGGACCCGTCCTCACCAAGGTGGCCTTCGCCACCGTGCCGAGCGACGCCATCGTCGACGGCGAGGTCATGGACCCCGCGATCGTGGCCGAGAGCATCAAGGGCCTGCTGGCGTCGGCCGGCCTCAAGACCAAGAAGGTCGTCACCGCCATCGGCGGGCGGGACGTGATCATCAAGAAGATCGCGATGGACCGGATGAGGGAGGCCGAGGCCCGCGAGGTGATTCGCTGGGAGGCCGAGCAGCACGTGCCGTTCGACATGGAGAACGTGGAGATCGACTTCCAGATCCTGGATCCGGAGGGCGACGGGCTCCAGATGACCGTGCTCCTGGTGGCCGCCAAGCGCGAGCTGGTGGAGCACAAGCTGGCGCTCCTGTCCGACGTCGGGGTGCAGCCCTCGGTCATCGACGTTGATGCCTTCGCCCTGCACAACGCCTTCGAGATCAACTACCCCGAGGCCATGCACGGGGTGGTCGGCCTGGTCAACATCGGGCACGAGACCACCAACATCAACATCCTCGACGAGGGCGTGCCGGTGCTCACCCGGGACATCCCGGTCGGCACCCGTCGCTTCAAGGAAGACCTCCAGCGCGAGCGCGGGCTCTCGGCCGACGAGGCCGACCGCCTGCTGCAGGGCGCCGAGGAGAGCAACGCGCTGGATCCGCTGCTGGAGAGCCGGGGCGAAGAGCTCGCCGTCGGCATCGAGCGCGCGGCGGCCTTCCTCCAGTCGGCCAGCCGGTCGGCGGGCGGGATCAGCCGGATCTTCACGACGGGTGGCGGGGCCCGGATTCCGCGCCTCACCAAGGTGCTCTCCGATCGGCTCCGGATTCCGGTTCAGCTGGCCAACCCGATCGAGAAGCTGCAGGTGGCCGATGGCGTGTTCGACGCGCACTCGGTGGACGAAGTGGCGCCCCTGCTGATGCTGCCCATTGGCCTCGCGCTCCGCAGCGCGGCGTGACCCCGACACCGGACCTCATCCGATGATCACCGTCAATCTTCGTCCTGACCTCAAGCGCAAGCGGGCCGCGCGGAACCCCCTCCAGGGCATCACGGAGGGACTCCGCGGCCTGGGCGCCAAGGTGAAAGATCCGCTCCCCCTGATGGTGATGGGGAGCTGGGTCGGCGTGATCGGCTTCTTCGGCTTCGTGATGGTGAGCACCAGCGCCCAGCTCGGCCAGCTCGAGCCCAAGCTGGAACAGACCCGCGCCGAGAACAAGCGGTTCCGGGCCTTCCTCACCGAAAAGCGGCACCAGGAAATGATCCGCGACTCGCTGGTGGCCCAGATCGGCGTCATCCGCTCGGTGGACGGCGACCGGTACGTCTGGTCCCATGTGCTCGATGAAGTGAGCAAGGCGCTGCCGGCCTATACCTGGCTGACCGACATGGGCGCCGACGGCGTGACCAACCGGCCCCGGAATACCCCGCCGCCGCCGCCGGCCAATACCCCGGCCGCCAAGCGGGCCAAGGCCGCGGCCGACAGCGCCGCGGCGGCCGCCGCGGCCACGCACGGTGCAGTGCCCTTCACCATCAACGGCCGCACCGTGGATATCCAGGCCTACACCAAGTTCCTCCGCCAGCTGGAGGCGTCGCCCTGGATCACGGACGTGACGCCGGTCTCGGCCCAGACCGTGGTCGAGAAGGAGCGCCCGATCACCGCGTTCAGCATCAAGGCCACCTTCCGCGACGCGGACTCGGCCTACATCCGGACCGTTCCCCTCAGCCAGTCGGTGAGGTAAGGCGCCATGGCTCTTTCTTCGCAGAAGTCCACGCCGGTGCTCCTGATTCTCCTCGCGGGAATCGTGGGCTACATCGGCTACACCGGGGCGGTGATCGACGGGCTGGGCCTCCAGGGCCTGTCCGCCCGGAACGACAAGATCGTCGCCATCCAGGACACCATCGGGAAGCTCCAGGCGGCCACCGACAGCGCCAAGCGGGAGCTGGCGCACGGCACGGTGGAAGACCTGCGCAAGCGGCTCGACATCTACCGCGGGAGCCTCGGCCTGCTGCGCCGGCTGGTGCCGGACCGGAACGAGGTGCCCAACCTGCTCGACGACATCAGCAGCCGCAGCAAGATCCGCGGCGTGACGCTGTCGCAGGTGGTGCCGCTTCCGGTCGAGAACGGCCCGGCGCCGTTCGATACCTACAAGTACAACATGTCGGTCATCGGGCACTACGATCAGATCGGCCAGTTCCTCGCCGACGTGGCGAGCCTGCAGCGGATCATCGTGCCCTACGACCTGCGGCTCGATCAGGCCAGCACCGCGGCCGGCAAGGCGCTGGGCGACACGACCGGCGCGCTTCTGGAGGCCAAGTTCCAGGTCCGGACCTACGTCAAGTCTTCCGCTCCGGAGGGAGAGACCAGTGGCTCGTAATGCTCTGCTGACGCTCGCGCTGGTCGGCACCCTGGGCGTAGCCGGCGCGGCGGACGCGAATGCGCAGGCCCGCGTGCACAGCACGCTGGCCGCCACGGTCGCCTCGCCCGACTCGACGGCGCGGCCCGACAGCCTGAAGCCGGACAGCGCCCGGGCCGACAGCACGGCCGCCGACACCCTCCGGCTGGACGCCGCCACGGCCGATTCGATCAGCCGGGCCCGGGAAATCGAAGTCATGCGGGAGACCTTCGCCTACGGCGGCGGCACCCGCGACCCGTTCGCCTCGCTGTTCGACGTCGCGCTCAGCGGGCCGGAGTTCGCCAATCTCGAGCTGGTGGGGGTCTACCAGGACCTCCGCAATCCCGCCAACAGCGTCATCGTGGTGCGGGAGAAGGTCGCCCTGAAGCGGTACAAGCTGCGGACGGGTGATCAGGTGGGTCGGGCCCGGGTGGTGCAGATCCGGCCCCGTGATGCGGTCTTCACCATTTCCGATTTCGGGTTCGAACGCCAGGAAACTCTCTCGCTGCGGAAGCAGGAGGTCGAGACGCCATGACCGGATTGCATCGCATGATCCTTTCCTCGCTGCTGCTCGGGGCGAGTCTCGCCGCCGCGCCGCAGGCGCGGGCCGAAGGGCCCGGAGGCGGAGAGGTGACGGCCGTCAGTCTGGCCCCCGCCGCCGGCAAGGCGGAAGTGGTGATCGCCGTCCGCGGCGCGGTGGAGGTCAAGGACTTCCTGCTCACCGCCCCCGACCGGCTGGTGCTCGACGTGGTCGGCGCCACCCTGGGCCAGAACGCCCCCGCGGTCTACGACGGGGTGAAGCGCGGCGTGGTCACCAACCTGCGCTACTCCCAGTTCCGGCCGGACGTCGTCCGGATCGTGCTGGACCTTGACGGCCCCACGACGTACAAGGTTCAGCGCGCCGGCGACGCCGTTCGGATCGCCTTCGGCCCGGCGGCCAAGTTCCAGGCCTGGACCTCCAGCGAGGCCCACGAGGAGCTGGTCGACGAGGCGCCGGCCGCCCCCGCGGCCAAGAAGGCCCCCGAGGTCGGCGTGAAGCTCACCCGCGGCGCGGTGCTGAGCCGGGCCGACGAGCCCCGGATCACCGTCACCTGGGATCGGGCCAGCATCGCCGACGTGGTGGCCGGCTTCGCCGCCTTCAGCGGCCGGACCATCATCCTGGGCAAGGATGTGAAGGGTGAGGTCACGGCCGAGGTCAAGAACCAGCCCTGGCCGATGGCCTTCCAGGCGGTGCTCGCCAGCCAGGGCCTCTCGGCCCAGGAGATGTCCGGCGGCATCATCCGGGTGGACTCGCCGTCGGTCCTGAGCGCGCTCGACTCCCTCGAGCCGCTGGAGACCAGCGTCGTCCGGGTCAACTACGCCCAGGCCGGCTCGCTGTCCAAGACGGTCGAGAGCATCCTGACCAAGGGCCGGGGCCGGGTCGTGGCCGACACGGCGTCCAACGCCCTGATCATCACCGACACCCGGAGCCGCCTGACCGGGGTCACCGACTTCGTGCGCGGGCTCGACGTGCGCACCCCGCAGCTCTCGATTCAGGCCAAGATCATCTTCGTCGACCGGACCGACCTCGAGGCGCTCGGCCTCAAGTACGACCTGGGCGACAGCCACCAGTACTTCAACAAGCTGGTGCAGCGCACCGATCCGACCACCGGCGAGCCGTTCGACAAGAACGTGAACGTGGTCGACCTGGGCGGCGGTACGGTCTCCGCCATCGGCAACGCCGACGCCGTGATCAAGAATTCGGCGCTGGACCTGATCTACTCCACCGCGATCGGCGGGTTCGCGCTCACCACGTTCCTGAGCGCGTTGGAGACGAGCGACCTGGCCGACATTCAGGCCGAGCCCGTCATCTCCACCCTGGACAACCGCCAGGCCGACATCCTGGTGGGTGAGGAAACCCCGGTCCGCGTGATCGACGCGTCGGCGGCCAGCGGCAACAACGCGCCCCGCGCCAACGTGGAAATGAAGGAGACCGGTATCCGACTCACGGTCACTCCCCACGTGACCAACAACCGCCAGATCCTGATGCAGCTTCACACCGAGCGGTCCGCGCTGCAGATCCTGGCTCAGCAGGACCTCGGCTTCAACTTCCCGAAGCAGAAGGCCGACAACCAGCTCCTGGTGAACGACGGCGAAACCGCGGTCATCGGCGGCCTCACGGTCACCGAGGTCAACAAGAGCCGGTCGGGCATCCCGCTCTTGAGCGGCCTCCCGATCGTCGGCAGGCTGTTCAGCAACACCACCGAAAGCGAGCGGCGCCGTGACCTGATCATCCTGGTCACTCCGCGGATCATCGACGACGGGGAGTCGCTGCAGTAGGGCGGGCGCAGGGTCGCAGAGGCGCACGGGCGCAGGTCGTCCGGGCGCAGGGAACGAGGCGGACGGCGGAACGGGGTAGCGTTCCGCCGTTCCGCCTTTCACCTTACTGACTCGTTAAGGCTCTGCGTCCCTGCGTCCCTGCGTCTCAACGCCGAGGCCCCATGCACCTCCGCTTCACCACCGCCGGCGAGTCCCACGGCAAGGGGTACGTCGCCGTCGTGGAAGGCCTGCCCGCGGGACTGCCCGTCTCCGCCGAGTGGGTCGACCGCGACCTGGCTCGCCGGATGATGGGCTACGGCCGGGGCGCCCGGATGAAGATCGAGCGGGACCGGATCGAGTGGCTCGCCGGGGTGCGCGCCGGCGAGACGCTGGGCTCGCCCGTCGCCATGCTGATCCACAACCGCGACTGGGCCAATTGGGAGGACGTGATGGGCCACGAGGCCGCCGAGCCGGGAGAGCTCCGCCGGCGCCGGGTGGCGCGGCCGCGGCCCGGGCATGCCGACCTCGCCGGGGTGCTCAAGTACGATCGGCTCGACGCCCGCGACATCCTCGAGCGCGCCAGCGCGCGCGAGACCGCGGCGCGGGTGGCCGCAGGCGCGCTGGCCCGGCGGCTGCTCGACGAGTTCGGGGTGGAGATCGGGAGCCACGTCCTGAGCCTGGGCGGGGTGCGCGCCGGGGTCCCGGCCGAGCTGCCCACCCCGCTCAACGAAGCGGCCGACCGCTCCGAGGTCCGGGTGCTCGACCCCTCGGTCGAGGCCGAGATCGTCCGCCGGATCGACCAGGCCAAGCAGGCCGGCGACACTTTGGGCGGCGAGGTCGAAGTGGTCGCCCGCGGGGTCGTCGTGGGCCTCGGCAGCCACGTGAGCTGGGACCGCAAGCTCGACGGCCGGCTCGCCGGTCTGCTCATGTCGATCCCCGCGGTGAAGGGCGTCGAGATCGGCCTCGGCTTCGAAGGGGCCCGACGGCCCGGCTCCGTGGTGCACGACCCGATCGACCCGGGTAGCAGTGCGCCGCCCACCGGGGGCGATCCCCGGGGCGGCTTCCGCCGCCGCAGCAACAACGCCGGCGGGCTCGAGGGGGGGATCACCACCGGTGAGCCGGTCGTCTGCCGGGTCGCGATGAAGCCGATCTCCACCCTCATGTCGCCGTTGCCGACCGTGGACCTGGTGAGCGGCGGCCCGGCCAATGCCCAGAGCGAGCGGTCCGATGTGACCGCGGTGCCCGCCCTCGGCGTCATCGCCGAGGCGATGGTCGCGATCGCCCTGGCCGACGCCATGCTGGAGAAGTTCGGGGGCGACAGCCTGGGCGAGATGCGGCGGAACTATCACGACTACGTCGCCGCCCTGGGCAGCCGTTGGACCGCGGCCCGGGCCACCGGCACCACCGGGGGGGCAGGGTAATGGCCGGCCGTCACCTTCTGTTCGTGGGCCTGTCAGGGAGCGGCAAGAGCACCGTCGGCCAGATGGTGGCCGACGAGCTCGGGGTCACCCTGTTCGACATCGACCTGCTCCTGGTCCGGCAGATCGGCATGCCTGTGAGCCAGATGTTCGGCATGCTGGGCGAGCCCGAGTTCCGCCGGATCGAGCGGGACGCCGTGGTCGCCGCGTGGGCCGCGGAAGGGCCGTCGGTCATCGTCCCCGGGGCCGGCTGGGCCGCCCAGCCGGGTCAGATGGAGGCCGGCAAGGCGAAGTCCCTTACCTTCTATCTACAGTGTCCGCCGGGGGTGGCGGCCCAGCGGCTCGCCCAGGGCGAGCTCCGCCCCCTCCTCGCCGGGAGCGACCCGGAAGAGCGCCTCAAAGCCCAGCTCAAGGACCGGGAACCGTTCTACCGGCTCGCTGATTATGAGGTAGCCGCGGGCAAGCGCCCGGCCGCCGAAGTGGCAGCCGAAGTGGTGGCGCTGGCGCGGCGCTTCGGCGGGTGGCAGTGAGGCTGGTCCGTAACTTCCTACCTGGAAATCACTTACGACACCGCTCCTTGCATCCGCCCCGCC
>DASSML010000244.1:0-2110 GCA_035688895.1 Gemmatimonadales bacterium | reverse complement strand
CACCAGCCAGGACGGGAACCTCACCGCCCTGCTCTCCGCCGCCCAGTCGATCGGGGTGCCTACGCCGCTCAAGTTGTTCGGCACGCCGGAGCAGAAGCAGAAATACCTCCCCCGATTGGCCCGCGGAGCGGTGTCGGCCTTTGCGCTCACCGAGACGCAGGTCGGGTCGGACCCGGCCGGGCTCGCCACGACGGCGGTGCTGTCGGAGGACGGCACCCATTACGTCCTCAACGGCGAGAAGCTCTGGTGCACCAACGGGACCATCGCGGAGCTGCTGGTGGTCATGGCCCGCACCGGTCCCAAGCGGATCACCGCCTTCATCGTGGACACCGACTGGCCGGGGGTCGAGGTCGTCCAGCGCCTCCACTTCATGGGCCTCCGGGCGATCGAGAACGGGATCATCCGCTTCACCGACGTGAAGGTGCCGGTCGAGAACGTGCTGTGGGGCGAGGGCAAGGGACTCAAGCTGGCGCTCATCACCCTCAACACCGGCCGACTCACGCTCCCCGCCTCGTCCGTGGCCGGGGCCAAGCGCGCGCTGGAGATCTCCCGCCGGTGGGCCGCCGAGCGGGTGCAGTGGGGAGCTCCGATCGGGAAGCACGACGCCATCGCGCAGAAGCTGGGTCGGATGGCGGCGGACATCTTCGCGATGGAGGCGGTCTCGGACCTGGCCTCGCTGCTGGCCGACCGGGGCGGCGCCGACATCCGCCTCGAGGCCGCCATGGCCAAGATGTGGAACACCGAGGTCGGCTGGCGGATCGTGGACGATGCGCTCCAGATCAAGGGCGGCCGAGGCTACGAGACGGCCGACAGTCTCCGGAGCCGGGGCGAGCGCCCCGAGGCGATCGAGCGGATGATGCGGGACTACCGCATCAACCTGATCTTCGAGGGTTCGAGTGAGATCATGCGCCTGTTCATCGCCCGGGAGGCTGTCGATACCCATCTCCGGGTGGCCGGCGATCTGATCGACCCCAAGGCGCCGATGGGGAAGAAGATTCAGGCCCTGCTCCGCTCGGGGGTGTACTACGCGACCTGGTACCCGAAGCTGTTCCTGGGCTGGGGCCGGGTGCCGCGCTACGGCGAGTTCGGTCCGCTGGCCACCCACGTGCGCTTCGTGGACCGGAGCTGTCGCCGGCTGGCCCGGACGCTGTTCCACTGCATGATCCGGTTCGGCCCCAAGCTGGAGAAGCGGCAGGTGGTGCTGGGCCGCCTGGTCGAGATCGGTGCGGAGCTGCTGGCCATCACCGCCGCCTGTGCCCGGGCGCAGGCGATGAGGAAGAAGGCCGGCGACGGATCCGCCCCGGAGGGCGAGAGCGCTGTCGAGCTCGCCGACGTGTTCAGCCGCCACGCCCGGCGCCGGGTCGAGGACCGCTTCGCGGCGGTGTTCGACAACGACGACGTGGCCACCTACGATCTGGCGCAGGGAGTGCTGCGGGGGGAGCACGGGTGGCTCGAGGAAGGGATCGTCGGGCGGTAGGGGGCGCGGGGGCGCGGGGGCGCGGGGAGAGTGCTTGTCGTCCCAAGCAACGCAAGCCACGAGGGACCTACTACGGCCGCTGTCGATGCCGGATCAGTAGGTCCCTCGCTGCGCTCGGGATGACACTCGGGTCCCTTTCTTAGTCCCTCACGCCCTAGCGCCCTAGCTCCCTCGCGCCTTTTTTCCCTTCAGACCATCAAACCGGACCCAGCGCCATGCCCATCGCCGAAGGACGTACCATCCCATTCACCGGCCCCGAGGCCGTGGACGTCGGCGTCCTGGAGACTTTCGAGTACGCCGGGCCGGAGCAGGAGATCCTCACCGAGACCCGGGAGTTCAGCCCGGTCTGCCCCTACAGCGGCCTGCCCGACTTTGCCACCCTGCGCATCGTTTACGTGCCGGGCGACCGCTGCATCGAGCTCAAGAGCCTCAAGTACTACGTCACCAGCTACCGCAGCGTCGGCATCTTCCAGGAGCACGCGACGGCCAAGATCGCGGAAGACCTCTTCCGGGCCTTGCAGCCGCGCCGGCTCACGGTCACCACCATCTACAACACCCGCGGCGGCTTCGACACCACCTGCAGCGTCACCCTGCCGCGCCCCTGAGCTCAGTGCGCTCCCGCCCGTGCCACGG
>DASSML010000243.1:0-2012 GCA_035688895.1 Gemmatimonadales bacterium | reverse complement strand
GTCGCCCAGGGCGAACGGCAGCGGGCAGGGCGCCTCGGGGTCGGCGCAGGCGTTCTCGATCACCGCGGGCGCCCGGAACGCCTGGCCCCACGAGGCGAACAGCGAGCCGCCGGGCGTCACCTCCACGCTCGCGCCGATGCGGGGATTGAAGCGCTTGTAGGTCGCGGTCGTGTCGGCGGTCGGGTCGAGCTGGTTCTCGAACGGCATCTTCACGTAGTCGTACCGCGCGCCGGCCGAGAGCGTCACTTTGCCCCGGATGAGGTCGGCGGCCAGGAACGGCGCCACGTCCCAGAGCGGGCTCCGCACCTGCGTGGTCTGGATCCGCCCGGTGCCGAACTTGGTGGAGTCCGCGAAGATGTCGATATCGACCCGGGTCACCTCGCCGTCCACCCCGCCGCGCATGCTCAGCGACGTCTGCTCGTCGAGCAGTGTGGTCCAGCGGTAGTCCGCCGTGTAGCCGAAGCTGGTGTTGTAGCTGATCCCGAAGGCGTCCGGATCGGCGGCCTGGTTGACGTTGAACCGCTCGGCCCGATGACGGCGGTAGTACACCGTCGCGGACGCCCGGTTGAGGCCGAACTGCTTGTAGGCCTGAAGGGCGCCCTGATAGGCCCAGAGATCGTCGTAGTCGCCGGTCGTCAGGTTCGAGTCTGGGCTCTCGGCGAAGACGGATTCCGGGAGCGAGCCCGCCGGATGGGCCTTGTCGCGGGAGTAGAAGCCCTGGAATCGAATGCCGCTCGTCTCCCCGAGCTTCCCGACGTTCGCGAAGCCCTGGTAGCCCTCCGCGTCGGTATCCTGGCGCCAGCCGTCTTCCCGGTTGTAGTTACCTCCCACGTACCAGTCCAGCCCGCCGGGTCGCCGGCCCGACACGTGCGCCTCGCCGCGAGCCGCCCCGAAGCTTCCTCCCGACAGTTCGACCATACCGTTCGTCGGCCCGGTGCCGCGCGCGGTGACCAGATTGACCGCGCCGCCGAGCGCGTTCCGCCCCAGCAGCGAGCCGTTGCCCGAGAGGATCTCGATCCGCTGGATGTGGTCCATCGGCAGGAGATCGAAGTTGACCTGCGACGCCTCCGGTTCGTTCATCCGCACGCCGTCGAGGAAGACCGCGACCCCCTGCGGCAGCCCGACCACCGGTGAGGAGAAGAACCCACGGCTCGAGAGGTTGAGCTTGTAGGGGCTACCGACGTCGTCGTAGGTCGAGAACCCTGCCACCGTCTTGAGCGCGTCCGACAGGATCCTCGGCTCGTACGCGTCCACCTGGGACTCGTCCAGCGTGGTCACCCGCGCGGGCACCCCCGAGCCGATGGTCGGGCCAGCCGCGGGCGCGATGCTGCCGACCACCTCGATGGGCGGCAGCTCGTGGACTGTGGTGTCGGCCTTAGTCGTGTCGGGCTGCTGTGCCGCGAGCGACGGCGGCAGCACGAGCAGGCCAATAGACGCGAGCGCACTCAATCGCATGAACGAGAGTTCCTGGTGTGGGCGAAACAATGCTAGCGAAGCTGGAGGTCGTGGGCGGGCCCCGGGCGGTGACGGCCGGGGGGAGGTTCTTCGTAGATGGCGGCCATGACGACGCGGTCGGGCGGAACCCCGATGACGAGCAGCGCGTCGTCGCTGGGCCCGCCGCCGTCGAGGTCGATGCAGCAGTGGCGGGTCGTCACCAATCGCTCGCCGGCGTCGGTCCCCATCGCGACGCTGCCGCCCCGGTCGAGCCGGATCAGATCGCCCGCGGATGAATGGTGGGAATGGTCGCGGTCCTCGTACACCCGGAGCCGGTGCACCCGGGCATCCCGCTCCGCGACGACCACGACCCCGTCGTCCGCCAGGCCCCCGCCGTCGAGGTCGTAGCAGCAGCGGTCGACCACCACCGATGCAGCCGGGCGGAGGTAGAGGGCGAGCCCGATGAGGAGGAGGAGCGACGCCGCCAGCCCGGCGACCTGGCGCGGGCGCCAGGCGAGCCACGCCCGGCGGCCGGGCGTCTCGCCCCTCCGGAGCCGGCCCTGGATCTCGGGGCCCAG
>DASSML010000242.1:0-6311 GCA_035688895.1 Gemmatimonadales bacterium | reverse complement strand
TCCCGAACAGGTGCTTGAGGAGCGGAATCAGAATGACCAGCACGAACCCGTCGAGCACGGAGGCCACCGTGGTGGTCAGCAGCCCGGTGGCGAGGAGCCCCCAGTAGGGGCGCACCATCCGCAGGAGCCGAAGCTCGGTCTGCACCGGTCAGGCGCCGCGCGGCGTGAGCAGGGCGATCGGGAGGATCACTTCCTCCGGTGAGACGCCGCCGTGGAGAAAGGCCCCGCGATACCGGGCCTGGTACTCCCGCAGCTTGGTGGGGTACACGAAGAACCGGTCCCCGGTGGCGAGCAGCAGCCGGGTGCCCGGCGCCCGGGCCGGCAGTCCGAAGCTCGCCAGGTCGTCCACCACCAGGGCGGCGTCGGGGTCCTGGGCCCGCAGGTCGTCGCCGAACTTGTAGCGGAGGTTGGCCGTGGTGTCGCGCTTGGCGAACACCGTGGCCGGCGAGTGGCAGTGGATCGAGCCGTGGTCGGTGGTCAGCAACACCGGCACCCGGCGCCGCTCGGCCTCGCGCAGCGCGTCCCACAGGGGCGAGCGCTCGAACCAGGTTCGGGTGAGGTTTCGCAGGGCGGACGTGTCCCGGGCCACCTCGTAGAGGGTCGAATTCTCGGTCCGGCCATGGGTGAGCTGGTCGATGAAGTTGAAGACCAGCGCGGTCACGCCGTCCTGCGCCAGGTGGGCCGGCAGCCGCCGCAGCAGCCCGTCCCCGTCCGCGGCGGTGAACACCTTCTCGTAGTGCACCGGCACCGACCGGCCGGTCAGCTCCTTGAGCTGCTCGGTCAGGAGCTCGGCCTCGTGGGCGTTGAGGCTCGCCTCCTCCTGGTCGCTCCACCACCGCGGGTAGCGGGCCTTGATCTCGGCCGGAAAGAGGCCGCTGAAGATCGCGTTCCGCGCGAACGGGGTCGCGGTCGGCAGGATCGAGAAGTAGTGCGCGGTCTCGATGTCGAAGCGCTGAGAGATGAGCGGCCGGATCATGGCCCACTGGTCCAGCCGCAGGCAGTCGACCACCACCAGCAGCACCCGTCGGTGGGTGTCCAGCACCGGCTTCAGGAACTCGGCCCCGATGTCTACCGAGAGCGGCGGCCGGTCGCTGTCGTGATCGTGCAGCCAGCGGGCGTAGTTGCGCTGAAGATAGCGGGCGAAGTCCTGCCGCAGGCTCTCCTGCAGCGTCCGGAGCGCGTCCTGCAGTCCCGGCTCGTCGGCCTGGCCCAGCCGGACCTCCCACTCCGCCAGCTCGGCCACCAGCTCGACCCATTCGCGCCAGGCCAGCGGCCCGGCTCGCCGCGCCTCCAGCTCGCGGAAGCGGGTGGCGAAGTCGCGGGACAACCGCTGCTGCCGGATCCGGTCGCCGTCGAGCAGCCGCGTCACCACGGAGAGGATCTGCCTGGGATTGACCGGCTTGATCAGGTAGTCCGAGATGTCCGACCCGATCGCGTCCTTGAGGGTTTCGGTCTCCTCGCTCTTGGTCACCATGACCACCGGCATGCCGTGGTCGATGGCCCGGATCGCGTGGAACAGCTCCAGACCCCGGCGGCCGGGCATCTGCTCGTCCAGCAGCACCACCCCGTAGGGCTGCCGCTGGAGCAGCGCGAGCGCGTCGTCGCCGTGGGCGCTGGTCTCGACGGCGAAGCCCTGCTCCTCGAGAAACAGGATGTGCGACGTGAGGCTTTCCACCTCGTCGTCGACCCAAAGAATGGATTTGGGGCGGGGCATGGGGGAAAGGTAAGGCGGGGAAAGGGGAAAGGGGAAAGGGGAAGGCAGAACAGTGTCGCGCGCTGGCTTCCCCCTTCCCCTTTCCCCTTTCCCCTTCCTTCCCGTTAATTAGGCACCGTGGATCCCGCCTTCCTTCCAGCTCCCGATATCCTCGTCGTGCGCTTCAGCGCCATCGGGGACATCCTGCTCATCACCCCCCTGCTCCGCACCTTGAGGGCGGCGCACCCGGGGGCGCGCATCGCCGTGCTCACCAAGGCGCAGTTCGCGCCGCTCCTGAGCCACAACCCGCACGTGAGCGAGGTGCTCGGGATCGAACCGGGCGAGGGCATCCGCGCGGTCGCGGGGCGGATCAGCGGCATCCGCTACACCCACATGCTCGACCTGCACGGCAGCCTCCGGAGCCGGCTCCTGCGCCGGCTGGTCCCCGGACCTTGGACAACGTATCGCAAGCGACGTGTCGCCCGGGCAGCGCTCATCCTGGCCAAGCGCGACCTGTACGGCGACGCCCCGCCCATGCCCGAGCGGTACTTCGAGGCCGCGGATCCGCTCGGCCTCGGCCCAGACGGGGGGCCACCCGATTTCTTCCTGAGCGAGGCGGCGGACGCCCGCGCCCGGGCGCGCCTGGCGGGGCTGGGGCTCGCGCAGGACGGTCGGCCGCTGGTGGCGATGGCCACAGGCGCGGCCCACGCGACCAAGCGGTGGCCGGACGAGGCCTGGACGGCGCTCGCCCGCCGGGTGGCCGCCACCGGCGCGGACGTCGCGCTGCTGGGTGGACCCGGCGATGTCGAGGCGGCACAGGCGATCGCCGAGCGGGCCGGGGTCAGCGTGGCGAGCATGGCCGGGATCCTCGGCCTGCAGGAGACGGGCGCCGTCATCCGCCGGGCCGAAGTCCTGGTGTCGGGCGATACCGGCCTGATGCACATGGCCACCGGCGTCGGCACTCCGGTCGTGGCGCTCTTCGGCCCGACGGTGCGCCAGTTCGGGTTCTTCCCCTACAACGCGGAGCACTCGGCCGTGGTCGAGCTGGAGCTGGCCTGCCGGCCGTGCAGCGCCCAGGGCGGGCGAGCCTGCCCGCTGGGCCATCACCGCTGTCTCCGTGCCATCGCGCCGCAGCAGGTGTTCGAGCGACTGTGCGAGGCACTGGCATGAGCGGCTGGGACCCCGACGCCACCTCCCTGCTCGGTCTGCTGCCGCAGACCGGCCGCGGGCCCCGCCGGGAGGGGATCTTCGCACTCTGGCTCACCGTGCGGGTCGCCCAGGACCTGCTGCGCGATCCGCCCTCCGAGCGGGCTCACCGGCGTCGCCTGCAGGCGCTGGAGCACCGGCTCTCCAGCCTCACCCTGCCTCCGCCGCTCCGACGGGCGCTCGCCGCCGCGATGAGCCAGCTGCGTGACGGGCGGCCGGAAACGGCGGCGCAGGTACTCAGTCAACTGGTGGCCCCTGCCCGCGAGGCCGGTGGCGCCGAGGCCGGCGAGGTCATGGCGCGCGCGGCGCGGGCCGCGCGGATGGCGACCCGATGACGCGGCGCGACCCCGATCCGCTGGAGCCGCTGGAGCGGCTGGTCGCGCGCATCGACGCGACGCCGTCGGGCTCGCCCGATCCGGAGACCGTGCCGAGCGGCTTCGCCTCGCTCGACCGGATGCTGGGCGGGGGGCTCCGGCGCCAGGACCTGATCGTCCTCGCCGGCGACGTCGGCAGTGGCAAGTCGGCTCTGGCCCTCGGCATCGCGGTGCGGGTGGCCCGGGCCGGCATACCGGTGCTCTTCATCTCCGGGGAGGCCGAGCCCGATCGGATCCTGGAGCGCGCCCTCGCGCTGGAAGGACGGGCCTCGGTGGACGAGCTGCGTCAGGGGCGACTCGACCCGGCCGCGCGAGCAGCCGTCGGGGCGGCCGCCGTCCGGCTTCGCGACGCGCCGCTGGCGCTCAGGCCGATGCATGGCGGCCGCTTCGCCGCGCTGGAAGAGGCGGTGGCGATGGTACCGCCGAGAGCGCTCGTGGTGGTGGATTCGATCGGGCTGGCGCCGGCACCGCAGCCCGCGGCCCGCGCCGAGGAGCGGACGGCGCTGGTGGCACCGGCGCTCAAGGGGTTGGCGATGGAGCGCGACGTAGCCCTGGTGGTGACGGCCCCGTTACCGGGCCTGCGCTCAGGCCGGCCCGACCCACGGCCCGTCCTGGACGATCTGGGCGGCGTGGGATCGATCAAGCATGTCGCGGATGTGGTGCTGGCGATCTATCGGGAGGAGATGTATCGGCCGGGTCAGGGGGTGGAAGGCGCGACCGAGCTCATCGTGGCGAAGAACCGAACCGGTTCAACCGGTTTCGTCGATCTGTTCTTCTATCCTCGCTGGCTCCGCTTCGAGGACCTGCTCGACCCCACGCCGTAGCCCGTCGTCAGGACGCAGGCGTAGGCGGAGGCGGGACGGAATCCACCACCGCGCCGGTCAGGTCGACCAGCGTCGCCGTGCTGTCAGGCGTGCTCCGGATGCGGACCCACAGCGGCGGCCCCTTCTGCTCGGCCAGCAGGATGATCGCGCCCGAACGGTCGGTGGACTGCTTGACGAGCTTCCAACCGGGCCCGCTGAAGACCTGGCGATAGAACGCCTCGACTTCGGCGACCTTGGCGGGAGACCGGACAGTAATTCGCAGCACGTTGGCCCCCCCGTCCTTGGAAACCAGGGTCGGGTCCGGCGGCAGCGGGAGGTGGGGCAGCGCCTGCGCGGTTGAGGGTGGCTTGGGCGCCTTATCGCCACAGGCGAGCAGGGCGACCACCGCGGCTGTCGCCCAGGTTCTGGTCGGGATCATAGGGCGAGGAGACTAGCGGCCGGCCCGTCCCGGGTCAAGGTCGGGACACCCTGGTCCGATTGCCGCAAACGGCTGTCAGACTTATGTTTCCGCCTGCGCGGAGGCTTCCCGACCGCGCCCCGCAACCCCGCCTCAACACTGTCAGCGCCAAGGAGTTCGGCGATGGCCGGCCACAGCAAATGGAAGCAGATCAAGCGCAAGAAGGCGGTCACCGACGCCCGGCGCGCGTCGTCGTGGACCAAGGTCATCCGTGAGATCACCGTGGCGGCCAAGAGCGGCGGCGGCGACCCGGGCGGGAATCCTCGACTGCGCACCGCGATCGACGCCGCCAAGGCGGTGAACATGCCGGGCGACAACATCGAGCGCGCCATCAAGAAGGGCACCGGCGAGCTGGAGGGGAGCGTCTACGAGGAGCTGACCTACGAGGGCTATGGGCCCGGCGGGGCGGCGATCTTCATCGAGGCGACCACCGACAATGCCAACCGGACCGTCGCGGAGATCCGGCATGCCTTCAGCCGGAACGGCGGCAACCTGGGAGCGTCCAATTCGGTGGCCTGGATGTTCGACCGGAAGGGCCAGGTCTACCTCGAGGCGGCGCGCCACGACGAGGACGCGGCGCTCGAGGCCGCGCTCGAGGCGGGAGCCGAGGACTTTGCCCGGGAGGGCGAGCAGTACATCGTGACCACCGCGCCCGCCGCCTTCCACGCGGTGCAGGACGCCCTCAAGTCCCGGGGCTTCGCCCCCGAATCGGCCGAGCTGGCGATGGTGCCGAAGAACACGGTGAAGGTGGAAGGGGTGGACGCCGAGCGGATCCTCCGCCTGGTCGAGGTGCTCGAGGAGCTGGACGACGTCTCCAAGGTCTTCTCCAACTTCGATATCGACGCCGCCCAGCTGGCCGAGGCCGAGACCTGAGCGGGTGCCGGTGAAGGTTCTCGGGATCGACCCGGGCACCGCCGTGATGGGCTACGGCGTGGTCGAGACCGGGCCGAGCCGGCAGCCGCGGCTGGTCGAGTGCGGTACCCTCACCACGCCGCCGCGCGATCCCCTTCCCGCCCGGCTTCGGATCATCCACGACGGCACCACCGCCTTGATGGCCCTGCACCAGCCGGACGCGGTGGCGGTGGAGAGCGCCTTCTACGGCAAGAACGTCCGGACGACGGTGGTGCTGAGCCACGCGAGAGGGGTCATCCTGCTGGCCGCGGAGCAGGCAGGAGTGACGCTCGCCGAGTATTCGCCGGCGCTGGTGAAGAAGACGATCGTGGGCCGGGGCGCGGCGCTCAAGCCGCAGGTCGGCTACATGGTGGCGCAGCTGCTTCGGCTCAAGTCGCCGCCGCGGCCGAGCGACGCGGCCGACGGGGTGGCGGTGGCCCTCACGCACCTGCTCATCGCCTCGCGCCAGGTCACGTTCTTCCGCCAGGTCACCGGCGCCCGATGATCGCCATGGTGAGCGGGGTCGTTGCCGCACGGGAGGCTGACAGCCTGGTGGTGCAGACCGACGGCGGCGTGGGCTACCGCGTGACCGTGCCTGCCGGTGTGGCCGAGCGGCTGCCGGCCCCCGGAGCGCGGGTGAGCCTGCACACCGAGCTGGTCGTCAAGGAAGACGGGTGGTCGCTGTACGGCTTCGACCGGCCGGGTGAGCGACTGGTGTTCCAGCGGCTGCTCGGCGCGAGCGGCTTCGGGCCCAAGCTGGCGCTGGCGCTGCTGTCGGCACTCGGCCCCGAACGGACGGTGCGCAGCATTCGCTCGAAGGATCTCGCCGCGCTCAGCTCGGTGGGCGGGATCGGCCGCAAGAAGGC
>DASSML010000241.1:0-7463 GCA_035688895.1 Gemmatimonadales bacterium | reverse complement strand
GCGCCACGCGTCGGTCCCTGCCAGCGTGAAGCGGCCGATCAGCGTCGCGGTAAGGAAGGCCCCGCCCCACATGAAGGCCGGGTGCACTCGGCCGTGCGCCCGGCGGTCGTGGATCAGGCAGACGGCGATCAGCGCGAGCGTACCCAGGATGGCCGTCTGCGGTCCATCGCCCAGGCCGTAGAAGCGGTAGCGGGCCAGCGCCGGAGTCAGCAGCGCGATGGTCGCGAGGAGCATGAACCGCTTGTGGGTCTCGCTCCGGCGGCGGTTCCACAGTCCGGCCGCGGCCAACACCGCGAATGACAATATCGTGCCCAGCGGAATCAGGAGGAATCCGGGTTGCGGTGGC
Organism: Gemmatimonadales bacterium; assembly: GCA_035688895.1. Taxonomy (GTDB): domain Bacteria; phylum Gemmatimonadota; class Gemmatimonadetes; order Gemmatimonadales; family GWC2-71-9; genus CAVVWJ01. Next base: position 7,117 of record DASSML010000241.1, on the reverse strand, counting down.
GCCCCTGGCGGGGCGACCCCCCGCCGGGCTGCGTCGATCGCCATGAGCCAACCGATCACCAGCACGACCGCGGCCCACACCGCGCCGGCGATGCCCAGCCGCCGGTGAACGTCCCTGCGGTTCGCGGCCACCAGCGAGGTCTGGGTCAGGAACAACAGGATCCACCCGGTAGACACCGCGCCGTGCAGATGTACCAGGGGAGAGAGCGGCGGCTGGCTGGTGAGCCCGCGTAGATAGTACGTGGGGGCGAATCCGACCAGCACCAGCGCGGCGCACAGCACCGCCATCGCTGTGAAGAACCGGTGGTCGCCTTCGCGCTCGTCGGCGGTGAGACGGTAGCGGACGATGGTCTCGCGAACCGACGCCTCGATGCCCATCTCCCACTCCTCTGGTAACGGTGCGCCAAGTATGCAGTCCGGTCGCCCAAAGCGCGAGCCGGACTCGTCCGTCACCACCTGGCCTCGCGGGTCCATCCGGCGCGTCATCGTGGCGATTTGTCCGGCAGGCCTGGCGCCAGGAACAGGCTGATGCCACCAGCAAGCCTGTGCTCGCGATAGTTTCGGTCTCTCGCCCACCGTTCCAGGTACCAGTCCAGTCCGTGCGGGTGCAGTGGCGGCCTTGCCTCGGCCTCGGTCCCCAGGACGATCGCGGACGGGGCGATATTCTGCAGAAGCTGCACGCGCTGCCAATTGAGACTGTAACCCAGACGCAGCGCTGCCAGGGCCAGGGCGCCTTGCGTGCGGAACAGGAACGGCCCGGTGACGAAGCGGCGGTCGAGCTGGACGTTCGAGCCGGCGACAAGCTCCGGCGCCAGGGTGGCGACGGCGCCGCCGCGCGAGAGTTTGGCCACCGCGCTCCCGATCGCCACCGCGCGGACGAGCTGCGATCCGCTGCGACTGCTCGTCCGTATGTTGTCGCCTGTGGTCGAAAGGCCCCCGATCGAAAAGGCGCCAAGGCAGAGCAACGCGGCCCGGCGAAACCTGGGCTGCAGATGTCCTAGCGTGATCGCCAGACGGGCGAAGAGAGGAGGCAGTAACGGCACGAGATATTGACGGAACGCGGGGTCTGGAAGGTAAGCGGTGACGAGACCACCCACGATCATGCAGTCCAGCAGGAGCAGTTGGGGCACGCGCCGCCGGTCCAGCGCGGCTACGAGAATCCCGGGCAGGATCGACCCGCTCAAAGAGTACTTCCACAAATCATGCAGTTTGCCCCATGGCGACAGCAGCTCCGCCTGACCGACTGATGTCCACCACTGCCGCGGTGCTTCCAGGCTGTAGGTGAAGACGGAGAAGTAGAACTGCGCTGGCGCGAGCATTGCCATGACCGCGGTCGGCAGCAGACCAGCCATCCCGCCCGCAGCGAACCACAGGATCGGCCGCCACTCTGCCCCACGCCCTTGCACTAGGAGAAACAAGCCGGCACCCGCGGCCGGGAGGGCAAAGCTGATCTTGGCGGAGGTCGCAAGGCCAAGAAGGAGCCCCGCTGCGAGGTAGCTCCGCGTGCCCAACGTCCGTGGCTGCAGGAGCAGTGCGATTGCGGCCGAGAGGAGCATCATCGGCAGCGCGTCGTTGCGCGCGACCGAAGACCCGAAAAGAAATACGTCGGTGCAGGCAAGTGCGACGGCGGCGGCGATCGCAGCCCAGGGCGGAGTGCGGCCGCGCAGGCCGAACAGCAGCAGAGCCAGCGAAAGCCACCCGAACAGTGCATTGGCAACACGGGCACCAACCAGCAGCCAGCCCGCGGAAAGGAATGACAGAGGCGCCAGCAACAGCGGTTGCAGCGGGGTTTGGAGGTAGGCGAAATCTCGATAGGGCAAGCCAGACCGCATCAACGCGATCGCGCCGACATACTGTCCTTCGTCGTGGTTGATCGGGTGCGTGAGCAGCGAAATGCCAAGGAGCAGTGCCGTCGAGATGAGTATGGCAACGAGGCGTAGATCTGGTCCGACGCCCTCACGGCGGCTCATCTCCGACGGAGCCGGCGGAACACCAGGAGATGGCTTCCCAGCGCCACCTGCACCAGGAAGCTGGGCAGCCACACCCAGGGGAAGGCGCCCGGCAGCAGGTTGGGTGGCTGGTCGGGGAAGCGATGCAGCGCCGGCGTCGAGAGCACCGCCACGACCACGATGTTGGCCAGCAGCGCGATCCCCAGCACGTTCCAGCCGAGTACCAGCGCTCGCGGCGCTTGTTTCCCCCGCAGCAGCGCCAGCCCCAGCAGGAGCCCGGTGATCCCGGTGACGACATCGAAGTTGCGCCCCGACCATGTCATCTGGATCGGCACCGTGCCTTCGAGGTAGAGCCGGTGCAGCACCCACTCGACCGCGATCCGGAAGCTCTGCAGCAGTACGATCGCCGCGAGGGGAATCCCGTCGGCCATGCGCGCGCCGACCGCCGAAAAGACGATGAGCAGCGTGAGCGCGGTGAGGCCGAGGATGAGGGCGAGCGCGGGCGGCGGTGTGGCGTCCCAGGCGCCCAGCGCGCCGGTGCGGGCCAGGTGCCCCGGAATCGCGATGTAGGCGAACAGGATCGCGAGCAGGGGCCGCATCCCTGCGCCCGCGCGCCGAAGCCCCAGGGCCACCGCCACCGCGACCGCCAGCACGATGAGGCAGAAGAGAATGGCCGTGGGGGAGGACGGCATCACCTGGTGTCGGCCGTAGGTCCGTAGAGCGAAGGCAGCGGCACGTCGCGAAGCCGGAGGTACACCGAGAGCTGCCCCCGGTGGTGGATCAGATGGCTCATCACGAAGCTGCGGTAGACCACCGCCTTCGGCAGCGCGAAGATGACCGTCCCCGCGTTCTTGAGCGACCAGACGGTGCCCATGTCGGCGTCGGAGGCCTTGGCCAGCGCCGCTCGGCCCTCTGCCACGTGGCGGTCGAACCGCTCCAGCAGGTCGGCGGTGGTGCTGAACTCGGCCCGCGCGACGGAGGCGTTCTCCGGCAGGCCGAGGTCCAGCTCGGTCTGGGCGAAAACGTAGCGGCCCCACAGCGGGAGCCGCGTGACGTGCACGGCGAGGTCGCCGAGCGTGTACGACTTGGGATGCGGCCGCCAGCGGCCGTCGGCCTCGGGCACCCGCTCGAGCAGCCGGCGCGTGGCCTCCATCTCCATGTCGAATTCGGGCACCAGGACTTCAGCAATGGACATCGGATCTCCGGGAGGAATGACTACCCGAGCAAGATGCACCCCTCGCCCCGGCGGCGAAACGCCCATGTGCGCTCGAGGCCGGCCCGGGCGTCCTCGGGGAAGACCCTGCCGGAGATCCCGATCGCTCGTCGCCGCTGGTCCACCGTTCTGGCGCTCGCCCTGGCGAGTGCCACCGCCACCTGTGCCACCGGCGTCGCCGACGACGCCCCGGGCGGCGCCATCCTCTTCGTCGGCAACAGCCTGACCTACGCGAACGACCTGCCGAACATGGTCCGACGGGTGGCGGAAGCCGCGGGCGCCGGGCTGCGCGTGGAGATGGCGGCGGGGCCCAACCTGGCGGTCATCGACCACACCAACGGCGCCACCGACGCCATGGGAAAGATTTCGGGCGGTCACTGGGACGCGGTGGTGCTGCAGCAGGGACCGACCCCGGCCGGGATCTGTCGGGACACGCTGATCATCGCGGCGATGCGCCTCGCCCCGGCGATTCGCGAGGCCGGCGGCCGCCCTGCGCTCTTCCTCCCGTGGACCCGCCAGAGCTACACCGGTCCCATCGACGAGATCGCCGCGTCGGCCACCGCCGCCGCGCGCGCCGTGGGCGGGCTGGTGATCCCGATCGGCGTCGCCTGGCGGAAGGCGCTGCAGGCGGACCCCACGCTGCCGCTCTATGGTCCGGACGGTTACCACCCCGCGCCCGCGGGCACCCTCCTCTCGGCGCTCACCACCTACGATCGCGTCGTCGGGCACGACGTGAGCACCATCCCGCCCGAGAAGCTGCAGCCGCTCGTCCCGGGGCTGACATCCACCGGGATCAACACCCTCATGAAGGCCGCGCACGCCGCCAGCGGGGAATGGCCCGAGGATCCGGTCCGGCCCCAGCCGCCCGACACCACGAAGGTGTCGCCCAGCGGGGGTCCCTGCTGACCGTTGGCGGAAAAGGCCCCGGAAATCCGATCTAGGGAAAGGCCCGATGCACTTCCGCCGGCCCTTCCCCGATCATCGCGACTTCCAGGAGCTTCCAATGTCTAGCGGATACGTGGATTTCCCGACTCTCCCCGCCGGCGCCGGCTCGACCAGCGTGCCGGATTTGGGGAGGTTCAGCACGCTCGCCGGCCCCGTCGTCGGCGCCGACGGCACGGTTTATCTCGCCAGCCTGGAGGGCAAGGTCATCGCCCTCCGAGACGACGGCCAGCCGTACTGGACCGCGCAGATCGACCCGCGGCTGGGGATGTCCTCCCCTCCCGCCATCGGCATCGAGGGCTCGGCGTACGTGGTGGGCTGGACGCGATGGGTGGACCACCGGACCGGCCTTGAGGGACCGGGAGGCCGCGGCATGCTCTATCGCTTCCTGCCGGAGGGAGTGGGAGCCTTCGGGGTGGAGCTTCCGCTGTACGAAGACCGCGGAGCCTGGATCTACGGCGCCCCCGAGATGTGGCGAGCGGGAGACGATGAGGCGATCCTGGTCCCCGCGATCTACTCCTCGGTTGGTGGATTCAACCTGCGGCTTCTGGCCTTCTCGACCGCCGGCGAGATCATCGGGGACTGGGTCAAGTACGTCGCGTACGGCCCGGCTCGTGAGGGCGGGAGCTGGAAGGAGCTGGCGAAGACACTCAAGCTGGGAGTGTTCGAGCCCGGCGAGCTCCCCCCTCCGGGCGATGTCCCGCTGCCCGGCGTCGCGATCGCGCCTCTCAACCCGCTGGGCGGTACTCCCTCCGTCGTGCTGATCGACCGGTTCGAGGGAAGGACTTTCACCTTCCGCTTCTGCACCGGGGCTGCCTGCGCCGGGGCTGAGGCGGGACTGTTCGAGCTCTTCCCGATCAGCCACTCGCCTCACGAGCTCCTCTCCTCCGCGGTCACTCTCCCCGGCGGGCAGACCGTCATCGGCGCCGGCGACGGCCTCGTGTTCACCCCTCCCGGCCAGAACCAGCAGCCGACCGCGATCACCGGCCTGGGCAAAGTGTTCGCGACTCCATCGCTGGCGATGGATGGACGGATCGTCGCGGTCAACCTGACCGGTCAGGTCTACAGCATCGAGAATGGTACGGTAGTGCCCGGGCCCCAGCTCCAGGGTTTCACCATCGCGCGGCCGGCGGCGTCGAAGTCCCACGTCTTCGTCGCCACCACCGAGTATTTCTACACCCTCAACGCCACCGCCACCGCCGAGGTGGCCCGCTTCCCCTGGACCAACGCCGGTGTCTGGTCTCCGGTGGTCGGCCCCAAAGGGAAAGTCTACGCGATGGCCGCGAACACCCTCTTCATCTTCCCCGGCCCGCGCGTCGTCCCCATTCGCAACGTCCCGCTCGGCGACGCCCCGGCGGTCGCGCTCGGCTGAGCAACTGTCGGCGTGTGCACACGTTGCGGGGCCTGTCGATCGCGGCAGGCCCCGTTCGACTATCTCCCGAACACTCAAATCGGGAGGTCGTTGTGCAGCTCGTTCCGTATCTCAATTTCGACGGCAATTGTGCCGAGGCGTTCCGGTTCTACGAAGGGGTGCTGGGCGGGAAGATCGAGGTGCTGCTGACTCACGCCGAGTCGCCCATCGCGGCGCAGGTGCCGGCAGGGTGGGCAGATCGGGTGCTCTACGCTCGCCTGGTGGTGGGCGACCAGGTCCTGCTCGCCTCCGACGCTCCGCCGGCGCAGTACGTGCCGCCGCGGGGGATCTACGCCTTCGCCGGGGTGGACACCCCCGAAGAGGCCGAGCGGATCTTCGGCGCGCTCTCCGACGGCGGCAGCATCATCATGCCGTTCGGCCCCACCTTCTGGGCCAGCGCGTTCGGGATGTGCGTGGACCGTTTCGGGATCGGCTGGATGGTCAACTGCTCGCTGCCGGCCGAGGTGCCGGCCGGCGTGGCCTGAGCTCGACCGACGAGGGGCCGGGCCTAGCTCGGCCCCTTCGTCCCCCAACGCACGTCCGCCGGCGGTGGAATCGAGTCGCGCAGCGGCGGAATACGGGTGCTGAATGGCAGCCCCGTGATCCGGTCGGTGTTGTCGTCCCGCACCCGCCAGGCGGCGGGAAAGTCGTCGGTCCCCTCCATCCACGCCTGCAGCACCGCGGCCATCTTCCTCACCCGTGCCGACTGCGCCGGATCTCCGGCCAGGTTGTGGACCTCCCACGGGTCGTTGTTCAAGTCGTACAGTTCGAGCCGCGCCCTTGGCGCTTCGAACAGCCGTCGCTGCGCCAGGGTCAGCCGCGCCGGGGCCGCCGTCTTCCGCGCTCTCAGTTCCTGGAACGACGGACTCATGCCGATGTCGGCGGCGGTGCAGAGCGGCAGATCGGTGTAGGCGTCGGTGCGGATCAGCTTCCATCGCCCGTCGCGCACGGCGCGCTGGTGCTCGTCGCAGTCGTGCCAGTTCCGCTCGGTGAAGACGTACTCCTGCGGCGTGTACGACTCCGGCGCCGTGAGCAGCGTGCGGAAGCTGCGCCCCTGCACCAGTGAGTCGGGCGTGAGGCCCGCCACCTCGAGCAGCGTCGGCATCAGGTCCACCAGGCCCACCGGCGCCCGGTCGTAGACGGTCCCGGGCCGGATCACTCCGGGCCAGGAGAAGAGCAGCGGCTCCCGGGTGCCACTATCGTAGAGCGTCCCCTTCTCCCGCGGGAACGGCGCGCCGTTGTCGCTGAGGAAGATCACCAGCGTGTTGTCGGCCAGCCCGCGCCGCTCCAGCTCCGCGGTCATCTCGCCGATCTTCCGGTCCATCGTCGCGATCGCGTCGTAGTAGCGGGCGATGTCGACCCGGGTCGCCCGCGTGTCCACCAGGTACGGCGTCACCACGCTCCGCTCGGGCGCGTGGCTCGGCGCGGCGGTGGTGTCGTACGGCCGATGCGGCTCGTGAAACGCGACCCAGAGGAAGAAGGGCCGGGTCCCCGTCGAGTCGAGGAACGCCGGCAGCGCGGCCGCCGTCTCCGGCGAGTACCACTGGAACTGCCGCTCGGCGTTGGGCCCTAGGTGAGTCTTGGCCATCATGCCGGTGAAGTA
>DASSML010000240.1:0-9792 GCA_035688895.1 Gemmatimonadales bacterium | reverse complement strand
GATGGACCTGTACCATGCCCGGAACGCCACCAACCGGGAGTGGCACCGGGCGGGCGGCAACCACCCGTTCGCCCGCTCGCCGGTGTTCCTCGTCGGCGACTCGGCGATGGGCTCTCCCTACTTTCAGTCGATCTCCCTGGGGTTCGAGTGCGCGATGTTCCTGGCTGGGCTGCTCGGGCGGCGCGACCTGTCGCTGCGGGACATGTTCGATCGCTACGAGCTGTACACTTACAAGCAGTGGCTCCGGGTGTACATGCGGAGCAAGATGATCAAGCATAACAAGGACCTGTTCGAGGTCATCGGGGACAGCCTGGCTCTGCTGGAGAAGCTGCACATCTACTGACGGGCGGCACTGGGCGGAGGCTGTATGCTGGCGCTCACGTTCCTGATCCTGCTGCTCGTCGTCATCGGGGTACTGGCGCGAGGCTCGCCGGCGGGGCCGCTCGATCCGCTCGAGCGACTCTATCTCCTCGCCGCGCCCGTCCCCACGCTCCTGACGCTGGTCCTGCCTGGAATCGTCGCCGGCTTGCTGGGCAGCCGCGGCGAGGCGCGCGAGAGGGGCCTGTGGCTGAACCGCGCGGGCGGTTGGCTGAGCTTGGCCGGGATCGCGGCGGGCGCGCTACTCCTGAATCGGCGATCCCGGCGGCGGCGCGCGTGGGATCGCCGGCTGGTGATCGGGCTCCTGCTTGCGGCCCTCCCGGCGGTCCTGGTCGCCCTGCTGGGCTTGATGTATGCCATTCTGGGGAGCAACGTCTGAATGAACCCGATATCCGAAGAAGCCAGAAACCTCGGCATCGTCCGCGGATACTACGCCGCCCTCGCGCAGGGCGCAGCCGGGCTCGACTGGGCTCGCTGGTTCGCACCCGACGTCACCCAGGAGGAGTTCCCCAACCGCCTCGCGCCGGTCGGCGCTCGCCGCGATCTCAAGGCCATGCAGGAGGCCGCCGAGCGCGGGCAGGCGCTCATGGCCGAGCAGGAGTTCGAGCTGCTCGAAGTCATCGCCAGTGGCAGCATGGTGGCGGTCGAGGCCGAGTGGCGGGGCCGGACGGCGGCGCGGGACGCGGGGCCGCTGCGGGCGGGAACGCGGCTGCGCACCCGGTTCGCGCAGGTCATCGAGCTCCGGGCCGGGAAGATCGTGGCCCTGCGCAACTACGACTGCTTCTATCCCTGGGAATAGGGCCGGCGGAGACCCGATGGACGCTGCTGCGCCATCGATGCGGTTCGGTCTGGCACCGATGTGCCGGCTCATTCGGGTCATGACCATCGTCATAGCGGCGTTGCCGGCGGTCTTCCTGATCGCCGGGGCGCTGGGCCCGCGGATCTTGTGGTCCCCCGCGCTGGTGATCATCATCGTCTACGCCTGGGTATGGACCCGGTTCCGGCCGACCGCCTTCGTGGTCCGGTCTCACGCGCTCGATGTGATCTGGCCGCTCAGGGCGACAGAGATCTCCCGCGACCAGATCACCGCCGTGAGGCTGGTCGATCGGCAGGAGCTCCGGCAGCAGGTTGGCTGGGGCATGCGTGTCGGAGCCGGCGGGCTGTGGGGAGGGTTCGGCTGGCTCTGGACCTCGCGCCGGGGGATCGTGCAGATGTACGTCTCGCGCCTGGATGGGTTCGTCTGGATCGAGCGCGGCGCCGAGCGTCCCTGGCTCATCACACCCGAGCGGCCCGAGGCGTTCGTGAGGGCTCTGACATGAGCTGGCTCACCGTACACGTCTAGGCCCGCCGATGTCGAATCCCGCGGCCTCGGCGCGTCAATAGGATGGAGGGAGGACCTCAGCCGGAGACCGCATGCTGGTATTCGAGGATCGGGAGTCGGATTCGCCGCTGATCGAGCGGGTGTGGCGCTCCCGGAGCGAGAGCGCCGGCACGTTCCTTTCCATCGCGGAGCCGCACTGCGAGCTGGTCGTCACCCGCCACCGGGGCCGGGTCCGGATGACAGTGCGCGGGCCGGAGACCCGTCCCTCGCCCTGCCACTGCCCCGCCGACGGCGAATGGATCGGCATCCGGCTCTCCATCGGCACCTGGCTCCGGCCATACCCCGCCCCGCTGGTGCGGGATCGCCGCGACGCGGACCTGGCCGACGTGGGCCGCCACTCGTTCCTGCTCGACAACTCCATCTGGGAATACCCCAGCGTCGAGAACGCCGAGGTGATGGTCGCGCGGCTGGCTCGCGCCGGGCTGCTGGTTCACGACCCGAGAATATCAGCGGCCCTGGCCGGCGATCCTGGCGCGCTCTCCCGACGCTCCGCCCAGCGGCACTTCCTGCTGGCGACCGGGATGACCCGTCAGGCGTATCAACAGATCCAGCGCGCCCGCTATGCCGCGGGCCTGCTCCGCGCCGGCATGGGTGTCGTGGAGGCGGTCCACCGAGCCGGGTACTTCGATCAGGCCCACCTGACCCGCTCGCTCGGCCGGCTGATCGGCGAGACCCCCGGGCGCATCCGGCGCGGCGACCAGCAGCTGTCGTTCCTGTACAAGACCGCATTGCCGGACTGAGCGTAAGTTGCCGGCCATGGATGCATCCGATCAGATCACCGCCTACATCGAGCGGCTGGGCGACTGGCGCGGTGCGCTCGTCGCCCGGATCAGAGAGACGATCCGGACGGCCTCGCCCGAGTTGGCGGAAGGCTGGAAGTGGAACACGCCGGTCTGGTCCTACCGGGGAAACGTCGTGGCGGTCGGCGCCTTCAAGGAGCATGTCAAGGTCAACTTCTTCCAGGGCGCCTCCCTCAAGGATCCGCGCGGCCTGTTCAACGCCGGGCTCGACGCCAAGGGAAGCCGAGGGATCGACCTCGGCGAGGACGACCGGCTCGACGAGGCCGAGCTCAAGGCGCTCGTACGGTCCGCCGTCGCGCTGCAGAAAGGCTCGGACTGATGCGCCGGACCGGAATCGTCTTCAGTGCCCTCGTCACGCTCTTTCTCCTGGTGGATGGCGGAGCCAGGCTCGCGGGGTTCACTCCCTACATAGAAGGGCTGACCAGATTCGGCTACGCCGCGGCGCTGGCGCCCTGGGTCGGTCTCAGCCTGCTGGTGTCCACCATCCTGTACGCTATCCCGCGGACCAGCGTGCTCGGCGCCATTCTGGTGACGGGCTACCTCGGCGGCGCCACCGCCACCCAGGTGCGGGTGGGCGACCCGTGGTTCCTCTTTCCCGTCTTCCTCGGCGCCCTGGCGTGGGCAGGGCTCTGGTGCCGGAATGAGCGCATCCGGGAGCTGCTGCCCTAGCCCCTCGCCGGCCTTCCCCTCATCTTCCGCCCGACCGCACACGCAAGAGGCACGGGCATGAAGAAGAGCGCGCCGCAGAATACCGAATCCCCTTCCCGACTCATCGACGCGAGAATCAAGGAGCTGGACGATTGGCGAGGCGAGATGCTCGCCCGGCTCCGCCGGCTCATCAAGGAAGCCGATCCCGACGTGGTCGAGGAGTGGAAGTGGGATGTGCCGGTCTGGTCGCACGACGGCATCATCTGCACCGGCGAGGCCTACAAGAAAGTCGTAAAGATGACCTTCGCCCGGGGCGCGGCGGTGAAGGATCCGAAGCGCCTCTTCAACTCGAGCCTCGAGGGAAACACGCGGAGGGCGATCGACTTCCACCAGGACGAGACGATCGACGAGGCGGGACTGAAGGCGCTCATTCGCGCTGCCGTGGCGGTGAATCAGGAGAAGGACCGGTGACCGCGCCTCGACCGGCGCCCGGGGAGGCCGCGGTCCGGCCCCGGCTCGACGACGCCTCTCTCCTCGAATCCGCCCTGCGCCTGGCGGAAGCCGAGCGTCACGGCGGTGTTCCGGTGCTGGAGGAGCTCATCGCCCCCGACTATACCGGGTACGACCCGGCCGGTCGGCACCAGGATCGCGCTGGCGTGCTCCGGGCCTACACCGACGGCAGGGTGCTGATCACCGCCCTGGGGCAGAGCGACATGCGCGCCCGGGTCGTGGGCGAGGTCGGGCTCGTCACCGGGGTAAGCGAGTACCGGGGGCGCCAGGGCGACGAGCCGTTCGACTTCCGCCTCAGATTCCTCGACGTCTATGCCTGGCGCGACGAGCGCTGGCAGCTGATCGCCTCGCAGGACACCCGGCTGCCGCGCTGAGCCCCCCCGCCGGCCGGCTCAGGGCCCGACGGCCGTGAGCTCGTTGGTGGCCAGCCGCCAGCGTCCGTTGCGGCGGACCCAGACGAAGGTACCGCGCAGGTCGGTGTCGGTCGGCTGACCGCTGAAGGTGCCGTGCAAGGTGGAGAGGTTCTGCACGATCGCGGCGTCGCCGAACAGCCGCACCGTGATCTCCCGCTCGTCGTCGATGATCTGCACGTCGGTGCTGCCCGATCCGATGTTCTCCAGCCGCTGTTCCCGGGATACGATCGCGCCCTGCGGGTTGATGAAGGTGTAGTTCTCGGTCCAGATCCGGCCGAGCGCTGCGGTGTCGCCGTCGAGGATGGCCTGCTTGTACTCCTCCATGGCGGCGAGCACGGCGCGCTCGCGCGGGGACGAGGCGGCCTTGGCCTGGACGACCGCGGTCCTGGCATCCGCGCCGGTCGGCGCGGTCGGCTCGGCCGGCGGGTCTTCGCGGCAGGCGGCGAGGGAGAGGGTGGCCGCGACCGCGGCGGAGACTAGGGTGCAATGGGACAATCGCATGGTCTTCTCGTGTGGTTGAGCGCGAATATCAGCGCGGCTCCTGGGCGCGATCCTGCCACTCGACCCAGTCGAGCGAATACGCCAGGTGGTAGGCGCCTACCGCCTGGCCCAGCGTGGGGAAGAAGCTCTCCTCACCCAGTCTTCTGAACAGCCCGAAGCGCTTGAGCTTGTCCACGACGGGCTCCTTCATCTCGGCGAAGCAGAGCTCGATCCCCGCGGCCTGCAGCCTGTCGTCGAGCTCGCCGAGGATGTCCGCCGCGGTGACGTCCACGCTGGTGACCGGCTCGGCGGCTACCACCAGCCAGCGCACCGGCGTCGGCGAGCCCGCCACGGCGTCCAGCGCGCGGTCCTGGAAGAGCTCCGCATTGGCGAAGAAGAGCGGGGCGTCCCAGCGGAACAGCACCAGCCCCGGGATGAGCTGTGCCGAAGGGAACCGGGTGACGTCCTGGTAGCCTCGGACCTGGTCGATGCGCCCGAGCACCGCCGAGTGGGGACGCCAGCCGTCCCAGAGGAACTCGATCACGGCCGCGACGACCGCGAGGGCGATGCCGGGAATCGCGCCGAAGACGGCGACACCCACGAAGCAGGCCATCGAGAGCCAGAACTCCCAGCGTTGGATGCGATAGATCCGGCGCAGGTCGGCGATCTCGAACAGGCCGATCGCCGAGGCGATCACGACCGCGGCGAGCGCGGTCTGCGGAAGGTTCTGCAGCAGGTTGGGCGCGAGCAGCAGCAGGAGGGCAATCGCGATCGCCCCGACGACGCCCGTCACCTGGGTCCGGGCCCCCGCGGCCTCGGCGACGGGCGTGCGGGATGAGCTGCTGCTGATCGGGAAGCCCTGGAAGAAGCCGGCGGCCAGGTTGGCCGCGCCAAGGCCGACCATCTCCTGATTGGGATCCACCGGCGTCTTGAGCCGCGCGGCGTAGGTGCGGGAGAGCACGCTGGTGTCCGCGAACGACACCAGCGCCACCGCGACGCCGCCGGTGAGGATCGGCACCAGGTCGCTCATCCCGATCAGCGGCAGGCTCGGTCCGGGGAGCCCGCGGGGCAGCTGGCCCAGCACCGAGATTCCGGCGCGTGTCGCCAGGTCGAACAAGGCCACGACGACGGTGGCGGCGACCACGGCGATGAGCATCCCCGGGATCCGCGGCCGGCGCTTCAACAGGAGAATGAGCGCGAGCGTACCGCCCCCGACCGCGAAGGCCGTGATGTTGGTGCTGCCTTCGAGCACCTTCTGGATGATCCCCCACAGCTGCCGGAGCGGACCCTCGGCCGAGACCTTGAACCCCAGCAGCTTCGGGGTCTGGCTGAGCAGCACGGTCAGCGCGATCCCGTTCATGTAGCCGTAGCGGATCGGCTTGGAGAGCAGCTCGGTGATGAAGCCGATCCGGGCGAATCCCGCGGCGATGCAGACCAGGCCGGAGACGATCGCCATCGCTCCGCCGACGGCGACGGCGCGCTTGGGGTCGCCCGAGGAGAGCGGCAACACGACCGCCAGGATAACCGCCGCGAGCGCCGAGTCGGGGCCCAGCACGAGGATGCGGCTGGGGCCGAAGAGGGCGTAGGCGAGGAGCGGGACGATGGTGGCGTACAGGCCGGTGATCCCCGGCAGCCCCGACGCCTCGGCGTAGGCGATGCCGACGGGGACCAGCATGGTGGTGAGCACGATGCCGGCGGCGAGGTCGTTTCGCAGCCAGGCGGGATCGTACTGGCGAAGGGTGGTCAGGCCGGGGACCCAGCGCAGCAGGCCGGTCTGGCTCGCTTTGGGCTCGCGGGCGATCCGCCCGGGCTCGGGGCCGGACGGTTGGATCGGGCTGGTCGATGGCGCCACGATTTCCTCCAGGGGTGGCCCAATCTGCCGCTCGAGCCCGGTTCCGCCAACACAGACCTTCGTCAGGTTCATTGATAAAGCATTCGGAGGCAACACGTTGCCCCTGGTGATTCGGAGGTGACCGGCAAGTGAGCGTCGGCCGTAGACTGACGGCCATCGAGACGCGCGCCCCTTTCACCTGAACGGGACCGACGGTCCCAGGAGACAACGATGCTCTCCCCTCTCGCCCCGACCGCCCGACCCGGGCGGCTCCGAGCCGCCGCCCTGCTGGCCGCGGCAGCCGTGCTGGCGCTCGGCGCCTGCGACACCGGTAACAGCTTCGCACCGTCCGAGGATGCGCCGCCCGCCGTCGAGGCGGCCGCCGCGACGACCGATCCGGGCTTTGCCGTCACCCCTCCGGGCCGGATCCTGTTCGCCTCCTATCGCTCCGGCCACTCGAGCGTGTACACCATGGACCCCAATGGGGCGAACGTCTTTCGCGTGACCAACGTCGCCGGCGACATGGAGCCGGCCTGGTCCTGGGATCACAAGCAGATCGCGCTGATCCGCCCGAGGTGGAATGGCGAGTTCTATCCGCTGGATGTCTACATCGTGAACGCCGACGGCAAGAACGGTCATTGGGCGCGGCCGTACGCCTCGTCCGCGTGGGGGTTCCGCGAGCCGTCGTGGTCGCCGGACGGTTCCCGTATCGTGGTCAGGATAGACGTGACGAACACCGGCAGCCATTACGTGGCGTGGATCGACCTGGCGACAGGCACCCTCAAGTTCTTCAACCCCGGGATCGAGGGCACCGCGCCGTCCTTCGACAAGGCCGGCCAGCGGATCGTCTACGTCGGGAAGACCGAGAAGACGATCGAGCAGGTGAATGCCGACGGCTCCGGTCACAAGACCCGGGTCACCGGCACGACCACGGTGATGCACCCGACGTTTTCGCCCGACGGGAAGAAGATCCTGTTCACGCGCATGCTGCCGGGCTTCAATCGCGAGATCTTCGTCAAGGACCTGACCACCGGCACCACCCAGCGACTCACCAACAGCTCGGCGATCGACGACAACGCGAGCTGGTCACCCGACGGCACCCGGATCGCCTTCACCAGCAACCGCGTCACGGTCGGCAAGTACCAGATCTACACCATGAGCCCGACCGGCGCGAACGTCGTCCAGATCAAGACCGACAGCACCGATTGGGAGCCGTCCTGGTCACACTGACCGGGGATCTCGGCTTGATCCCGCGGGGGCACGGACGCAAGATGGAGCGATGACGCGGCCGCTGCCTCCGCTGTGGCCCTGCCCGGCGTGCGGCCGGACCTTCGCCAACCGGAACCAGACTCACACCTGCCGGCCTCCGGCTTCGCTCGAGTCGCACTTCGAGTCGAAGCCGCCGGCCATCCGGGCGCTGTTCGACCACCTGGCGGCCGCGATCGAGCGGCTCGGCCCGGTCATGATTCTTCCGGAGCGGACCCGGATCGCCTTTCAGGTCCGGATGTCGTTCGCCGTGGCGATGCCGAAGCGAGGGTGGCTCGACGGCCACCTGGTGCTGGCCCGGCGGGTCGAGCATCCCCGGTTTCGCCGGGTGGAGACCTTCTCTCCCCGGAACCATCTCCATGCGTTCCGCCTGACTGGGCCCGAGGAGATCGACGCCGAGTTCCGGGGGTGGCTGGCCGAGGCGTACTCGGTCGGCGCTCAGGAGCACCTGAGGTAACGCGATGCTCCGGGAGTGGACCGAGGCGCCCTCGATGAGCGTCACGTTGCCGGCTCCGGCCGTCCTGTCGTCGGATGGGACGCTGTGGCTGGCCTATCGCATCGCCCGCGATCCGCACCACTGCGCGGTGGTGCGGTTTCATCACGTGGAGCACTATGCGTGGGGGGCGTCGCCGGCGGTGCATGGTCCGGAACAGGCGGACCGCCCGCCGCAAGGCGGCTTCTACGAAGCCGCGATGGAGGGGGGCCGCCGCTGGCTCGTCACCTTTCCCGACGCCGTGCTGGATGTGCGTGCCGCCGACGTGGAGGTGGTGCTTCGGGCGGCCGCGGCGCTGGGTCCATCCCACGCGCTCGCGGCGCTGCTCGCCTGAGCGTGGCGAGGGCCGGCGTCCGGTGCCGGAGCGGTGTTGCGCAAATCCGTGGGGAGGTCCGGCCCGTGGAATCCGGACGGCACATCCGATCGAGAGTGACCCACCAGAGGAGCAACGCATGGTAAAGTCGCACGAGGTGCTCACCAGCGAGCGCGTCCCGCAGCGCGGACCGTACTCGCAGGCCGTTCGAGTTGGAGACCTGATCTTCGTGGCGGGCCAGGCGGGGCTGGATCCGGCGACGGGCAAAGTCGCGGGCGCCACCTTCGAGCTGCAGGCGCGCCAGGCGTTCGAGAACCTCCGGGCGCTGCTGGAAGATGTCGGGAGCGGGCTCGATCGGGTGGTCAAGACCACCTGCTTCCTGCCGACGCCGGAGGCCTTCGACGCGCTCAATACCCTATATACGGAGTATTTCCCGTCGGCGGCGCCGGTTCGATCGGCCCCGGTGGTGGCACTGCCGCGCGGGTTGTTGTTCTCGATCGAGGCGATTGCCGTGGCGTAACCAAGCACCCTTCACCGGGAGGTCGGCATGAAGCGGAATCTCGTGTCTGCGGTCGCCTTGGCGTCCCTCGCCGTGGCGTGCGGTGAGACCGGACGTGCGACATCGGATGCGCCGTCGAAGGCCGAACCTCCCGCCGCGACGTCTCCGGCACTCGGCCCCGGAGAGGCGTACCTGGCCGTGCCCGACGGCCGCATCTGGTACAAGAAGACCGGGACGGGCGGCGGCACGCCGGTGATTCTCCTCCACGGCGGCCCGGGGTACAACAGCTTCTACCTCAAGCCCCTCGAGGCCCTCGGCCGCGACCGCCCGGTGATCCGATACGATCAACTGGGCAGCGGTCGGTCGGGGCCGATGACCGACACGTCGCTCATGACCATCCCGCACTTCGTGCGCGAGCTCGACTCGCTCCGGGGAGCGTTCGGATACGACCGCATTCATCTCGTCGGCCATTCCTGGGGCACCATCCTGGCGTTCGAGTACTACCGGGCCCACCCCGAGCACGTCGTCAGCCTGACGCTGGCCAGCGCGGCGCTCGACATCCCGACCTGGGAGCGGAACGCGCGACGGCTGGTACACACCCTCTCCGATTCGGCGCAGCGGGCGATCCGGGTGGGCGAGGCGGAGCGGAAGTTCGACGCCCCCGAGTATCAGCAGGCGCTGGACGAGTTCTACGGCAAATACGTCTGGCGCCATCCGGTTCCGGCGGACCTCGACAGCACGATCAAGACCGCCAACATGCAGATCTACAATTACATGCAG
>DASSML010000239.1:0-4261 GCA_035688895.1 Gemmatimonadales bacterium | reverse complement strand
CCCGCTGCAGCGCCGCGGCCGCCACGGTGAACTCGGCTACCGCGCTGAACAGGTCGAAGAACTTCTCGTCCCGGGGGAGCAGACGCATTGTAAATTCCTTGTAACGGGCGTAAGCGGCGGGAAGATAGTCCCGAGGAAGGGGTTGGCAAGGCTCGAAAGGGCTTGCTTGACGCCCTTCGGCGCCGCCCCACCTTTCGTGGTTGCGTTCATGACCCAGCCCCAGGAACCACCCGCCTTCCCCTCGGCCCGTTACGCCGAGTCGACACTGGCCGGGCTGCTCGACACCCCGGCGGAGGAGGGGTTCGACCGGCTCACCCGGATGGCCGCCCGGCTGCTGGGCGCGCCCATCGCGCTGATCACCGTTATCGCGGACGATCGCCAGTTCTTCAAGAGCGCCACCGGGCTGGCCGAGCCCTGGGCCAGCCGGCGCGGGGCGCCACTGTCCCACAGCTTCTGCCGTCACGTGGTGGCCTCGGGCGAGCCCCTCGTGGTCGAGGACGCGCGCCGCCATCCGCTGCTCCGGCCCAACCCCGCGGTGCGTGACTTCGGCTGGATCGCCTATGCCGGGGTCCCGCTGGTGACCCGGCAGGGCGACGTGCTCGGCGCCCTGAGCGTGATCGACACCATGCCCCGGCTCTGGTCCGAGCGCGACGTGGCCCTGCTCACCGACCTCGGCGCCTGCGCCGTGAGTGAGATCGAGCTTCGCGCCGCGAGGCCGCCGTCGCAGGGCGACCACCCGCGCGGCACCGGCAACGGCGGGCCCCAGTACCTGGATCTGTTCACCGAAGCCGGACTCCCCCTCGGCGTGGCCAGCCCCGAGGGACGCTGGGTCCGGGTCAACCCCGCCCTCCGGGAGCTGCTGGGCTACGCCGAAGACGAGCTCCTCGGCGCGCCGACGGAGAAGCTCACCCATCCGGACGACCGGCCCGCCGAGCGGGAGGCGCTCCGGCTGCTGCTGGCCGGGGAGTGTGCCACATACACCCAGGAAAAGCGCTGCCTGGATCGGGCCGGTGAGCCGGTGTGGACGCTGGTGACGGTGACCCTGGTCCGCGACGCCGAGCAGCGGCCGCACCACTTCGTGATTGGCTTCCAGGAGATCGGCGACCGGGTCCGGGCCGAGGCGGCGTTGCGGGAGGGAGAGGAGCGCTACCGGCTGGTGGTGGAGACGGCCGGGCAGGCCGCGTGGGATTGGGATCTGGCGAGCGATCGGATCGTGTGGAGCAGCGGCGCCGAGCCGCTCTTCGGGCAGGTGCCGCCCGGTCTCGTCAGCACCGCGGCGTGGTGGTACCAGCGCATTCACGCGGAGGACCGGGAGCGGGTCGTCGCCGAGATCCAGCACGCGCTCGCAGGGGGCGCGCGAAGCCTGGAGCTGGCCTACCGGTTCCGCCGTGGCGACGGCGGCTACGCCCACGTCGCCGGCCGCGGCACCGTCCTGCGGGATGGCGCGGGGGAGGCGGTGCGGATCGTCGGAACGGTGGCCGACGAGACCGCCCGGCGGCGCGGCGAGTCACTCGCGCGGGGCCAGTCGGCGTTGCTGGCGCGGATCGCGTCCAGCGAGCCGCTACTCCAGCTCCTCGACGCCATCGTGGCGTACGTGGAGCGCCACGCCGAAGGCCTCGTCGCCACGGTGATGACCCTCGACCCCGAATCCGGCGAGCTCCGGCTCCAGAGTGGGCCGAGCCTGCCCGAGGCGTATCGCCGCGCGATTGCGACGGTGCCCGTCGGGCCGGCCCACGGCTCCTGCGGCACTGCGGCGCACCGTAGGGAGCAGGTCATCACTCCCGACATGGCGACCGACCCACTCTGGGCTGCCTGGCCCGATCGTGAGCTGGCGCTCGCGGCGGGCCTCCGGGCGGCGTGGTCGGTCCCCGTCTTCAGCACCGAGGGCGCCGTGCTCGGCACGCTGGCGCTGTACTGCGGCGAGGCGCGCGGGCCCCGGCCGGAGGAACAGGCGATCGTGGCCATCGCCAGCCACCTGGCCGGCATCGCCATCGAGCGCTCCCGCACCATCGAGGCGCTGGACCGCTCCAGCAGGTTGCTGCGCCAGGTGCTCGAGTCCCTGCCCGTGGGCGTCTGGGTCGCGGGCGCTTCGGGCGAGATCGTCTTCGCGAACTCGGCCTCGCGGCGGATCTGGGGCGAGGGGACCGGCAGCGACCGGGCCTGGCTGGTCCACCGCGGGCGCCCCGCCACCGAGGCGGACTCGGCGCTGGCCCGCGCGCTGAAAGGTGAACCTACCCAGGACGACCTCGTCCGCATCGACCTCCCCGACGGGACGCTGCGCATGGTCATGACCTCGGCGGTCCCGGTCCGTCGCCCGGCCGGTGAGATCGGCGGGGCGATCGTACTCCATCGCGACGTGACCGAGCAGCAGGCAGCCGAGGAAGCGCTCCGCCGAAGCGAGGAGCAGCTGCGCCAGGCCCAGAAGATGGAGGCGGTGGGCCAGCTGGCCGGTGGGATCGCCCACGACTTCAACAACCTGCTCACCGGAATCCTGAGCTACTGCGATCTGTTGCTGGACGAGGTCAGGAGCGGCGATCCCATCCGCAGCGACATCGAGCAGATCCGCCAGGCGGGCCAGCGCGCCGCCGGGCTGACCCGGCAGCTCCTGGCCTTCAGCCGCCGCCAGGTGCTGCAGCCCAAGGTCCTCTCGCTGAACACTGTGCTGACCGATCTCGACGGCATGGTCCGCCGGCTCGCCGGGGCCGACGTCGTGGTGGACACGGAGATCGACGTAGGGCTCTGGTACGTGCTGGCCGACCCGGGGCAGCTCGAGCAGGTGGTGATCAATCTGGTGGTGAACGCGCGCGATGCCATGCCCGATGGTGGCCGGATCACCATCTCCACCGCCAACCGCGTCTACCTGCCCGACACTCCCGACCGCCCGGCCGGGGTCCGTCCCGGGGCATACGTGGCGCTCGGACTGAGCGACACCGGCGTCGGAATGGATCCGGAGCTGCAGTCGCGCATCTTCGAGCCCTTCTTCACCACCAAGGAGCCGGGAAAGGGCACCGGGCTGGGGCTCTCGACGGTCTACGGGATTGTGCAGCAGAGCGGGGGCCACGTGGCGGTGCGTAGCGCGCCCGGCCGGGGCGCGACGTTCACCGTGCTCCTGCCCCGGCATGTCGGCGTCGAGGCCGCGCCGGCATCGCGGCCCGACCGCCGCCGGCTGCCGGGTGGGACCGAGACGCTGTTGCTGGTGGAGGACGAGGCCGCCGTGCGAAGCTCGGCGCGGCGGCTGCTGGAGCGCAACGGTTACACGGTGCTCGAGGCGCGGCACGGTGGCGACGCGCTGCGCATCGCGGACGAGAGCGAGCGGCCGATCGACCTGGTGCTGACCGATCTGGTCATGCCCGAGATGGGCGGCCGGGAGCTGGTGGAGCGCCTGCGAGCCCACCGGCCGGCGCTCAAGGTCGTCTTCATGTCGGGCTACACCGAGAAGGCGATTGCGGTGGATGGCGTCATGCCACCCCACACCGGCTTCGTGGAAAAGCCGTTCACGGTGGAGCAGCTCATGCGTCGGGTTCGGGAGATCCTGGACGGCTGAGCACCAGCTGGAGCAGGTCCGACGGGGTCTCCAGCCAGTAATCGGGCGAGGCGCCCTCCAGATGGGAGCGGCCGAAGGGACCCCAGAGCGCAGCCGCGGTGCGCACTCCGGCGGCACGCCCCGACACCATGTCGTGGATGCTGTCGCCCACGTAGACCGTCGTCTTCGGGTCGACGCCGAGCAGCCTCACCGCCGTCTCCACCGGCTCGGGATGCGGCTTCGGGTTGGTGACCTCGTCGGCGCAGACCAGGACGTCCATCAACGACTCGAGCTTCGCCAGGGTCAGGCCGCGCACCGCGCCTGACCGATTCTTGCTTGTGACCAGGCCGGTGGCCACACCCGCGTCCTTCAGTGTCTGCACGGCGGCTACGACGCCTGGATACACCGTGACCATGCGGTCATGATGCTCCAGGTTGTACTTCCGGTAAGTGGCGATGAGCGCCTCCAACGTGCCCCGATCGTCCCGCCACTCGGCGAACTGGGTCGTGAGCGGAGTGCCCACGCCGCGGAGCCACTCCTCGTCGGAGCGGGCCGGCAGTCCGTGCGCGGCGAGGGTGTGATGGTAGCTGTCGAGAATGAGGCGGACCGAATCGATGAGCGTGCCGTCGAGATCGAACAGCACGGTGCGGAGCGTCGTCATCGGGGAAACGTAGCCGGCGCCCATCGGGTTGCGTAGACGGGGGCTCGACCCCTTGTTCACCCCTCCGGCGGACCGAA
>DASSML010000238.1:0-9767 GCA_035688895.1 Gemmatimonadales bacterium | reverse complement strand
GGGCAGGACCACCACGCCGGTCCACTCGTAGCCTTCCGCCCGCAGGTTGCGCTCGGTCGCCTCCAGCAGATTGGGCGGCCGCCCGCTGATGAAGAAGACCGCCACGCCCAGCTCCCGGGCACGCCGGACCAGCGCGAGGGTGGGCGCCAGCGCCTTCGATTGTCCCGTCGCCTGCCAGGCCCGAAGCCCGCACGGCCCCTTGTCCAGGTCGCAGGGGCCGTTCACCACCCGTCCCCAGCCGTTGGCCCGATAGGCCGGCCAGTTGGAGAGGGAGGTCTCGTCGATGTCGAGCACGATCGCGGGGCGGGGTGCCGAGGAGGCCTGCTGCTGCATCCAGGCCTGGGCCCGGCTCACCACCCGCGCGAAATCTTCCAGGTAGCGGCCCGAGTCGATGTAGGTCTCGACCTGGTGCTGGGCCTCGGGGAGGTTGGGCGCCTGCGAAGTCGCACCCGCGCAGGCCGCGACCAGCGCGGCCGCGAGCGCGGGGAACAGCCGCCGACGGCTAATCGTCGGCCTCCCGCGCGAGCCGAACGCCGCGCACGTCGCGCACGAACTCCCGCCGTCCCTCATCCACCAGCGGCGCCATGGCCGCCGGCTCGCCCACCAGCGCGGGCTCGGGCCGGGGCTTCTTGCGCCGCTCCACCGCGGTGGCCGGCGCCTCGGGCCGGAACTGGATCACCTGCTTCCAGCTCCGGGTGATGGCGTCGGCAAAGATGAGCACCAGGTCTCCCGACTGCGCCTCCCGGAGCGACCGGTCGATCGCCGCCTGCTCGTCGGGAATCACCAGGACCTGCTCGGCTGGCACCCCGTGCGCCAGCAGCCCGTCGCGCAGCAGGTGGGGCACCTCCTCCGGCTGCCGGCCCCGCAGCTGGTCGTCCCGCCGCACGAAGTAGCGGTCGAACCGTCCCGCGGCGATCCGGGCGATGTCGGCGATGTCCTCGTCGCGGCGGTCGCCCGGCGCGGCCAGCACCACGATCCGCCGTCCCGCCGGCTCCAGGCGCTCGACCAGGTCGCACATCGCCTCGACCGCGTGCGGGTTGTGGCCGTAGTCGAGGATGACCTTGAAGGGATGCTCGTCGAAGATGTTCATCCGGCCGGGGGTCTGGAAGAACGTGGTGTCGAAGGTCCGGAGCCCGTGCCGGATGTCCTCCAGCTTGAGCCCCATGCTGAAGGCCATCGCCGCGGCGAACATCGCGTTCTGGACGTTGTGCATCGCCCGGCCTTCCAGCGTCGCCGGGATGAGATGGGTCCAGAGCAGCGGGATGTGGGCGTTGTGATCGTAGATGGTGATCATCTGCCCCTTGATCCCCGACTCCAGCACGACCCCGCGGCCGCCCGCCTTGATGTGCTCGCCCACCAGCTCGTGGGTGGGATCCATGGTGACGTAGCAGAGGTGCTTGGCCTCGGTGTAGTCGGCCATCTTGAGGCAGAGCGGGTCGTCGGCGTTGAGCACGGCGGTATCCCGCGCCACCTCCACCACGATCCGCTTCACCTGCGCCAGCTCCTCCAGCGTGCCGATCCCGCGGAGCCCGAGGTGGTCGGCCTTCACGTTGAGCACCGCGCCCACGTCGCAGTGGCGGACGCCCATCCCGGCCCGCAGCAGTCCGCCGCGCGCCACCTCCAGCACCGCGACGTCCACCGACGGGTCGCTCAGGACCATGCGGGTGGCGACGGGTCCGGTCATGTCGCCGCTCACCGTGCGCTGGCCGTCGATGTACACCCCGTCGGTGGTGGTGAGCCCCACGTGGTGCCCGGCGAGCTTGTTGATGTGGGCCAGCATCCGGGCGGTGGTGGTCTTGCCGTTGGTCCCCGTCACCGCCGCGATCGGAATCCGGCTGGGCGTGCCGGGCGGGAAGAGCATGTCCATCACCGGTCCGGCCACGTCGCGCGGCCGGCCCTCGCTCGGCGCCATGTGCATCCGGAAGCCGGGCGCGGCGTTGATCTCGCAGATGGCGCCGCCCACGTCCTTGTACGACTGGGTGATGTCGGTGCTGAGGAAGTCCACCCCGCCCACGTCGAGCCCGATCGCCTTGACCGCGCGCACGGCCATCTCGGCGTTGTCGGGGTGCACCACGTCCGTCATGTCGGTCGCGGTGCCGCCGGTCGAGAGGTTGCCGGTCGACCGCAGGAAGACCTGCTCTCCCGCCGCCGGGACGCTGTCCCGGGTGTATCCCTTCCGGGCCAGCATGGTGTCGGCCTGGTGGTCGAACACCAGGCGAGTCAGCACCTTCTCGTGCCCGATCCCGCGCCGCGGGTCGCGGTTCACCTCTTCCACCAGCTGCTCGATGGTGCTGGTGCCGTCGCCCACCACGTGGCCCGGCACCCGGCGCGCCACCGCGACCAGCTCGCCGCTGATCACCACCATCCGATGGTCGTCACCGGTGATGAAGCTCTCCACGATGATGCTGCGGCTGTGCTCCCGGGCGACCTGGAAGGCCCGGCGCACCTCTTCCTCGGTGGTGACGTGAATGGTGATGCCGCGTCCGTGGTTGGCGTTGAACGGCTTCACCACCACGGGATAGCCGACCCGCTCCGCCGCGGCGACCGCGTCGTCCTCCCGCTGCACCAGCCGCTGGCGCGGCACCGGCAGCCCCAGGTTGGCCAGGATCCGGTTGGTCTCCTCCTTGTCGGAGGCGAGCTCCACCGCGATGTGGGGCGTGCGGCTGGTGACGGTCGCCTGCACCCGCTGCTGGAAGCGTCCGTGGCCCAGCTGGATCAGGCTCTGCTCGTTGAGCCGGATCCAGGGGATCCGCCGCTCCTCCGCCGCGCGCACCAGCGACATCGTGCTCGGGCCCAGCGCCCGCCGCTGGGCGAAGCGGATGAACTCGTCCCGCTCGGCCGCGAAGTCGAAATCCGGCGGAACGGCGCCACTGGGCCGGAGCTCGGCCGGCAGCAGCGAGTGGAGCAGCATGATGCCGAGCCGGCCGGCCTCGAGCCCGACGTCCTCCTGCTCGTACTGATAGACGACGTGATAGTGGCCCGTGTCGCCGTGCGACCGGGTCTTGCCGAAGGTCACCGGCTCGCCGGCCACGTTCTGCAGCTCGATCGCCACGTGCTCGAGGATGTGGCCCATCCAGGTGCCGTCGTCCTCGGTGAGCCGGCGGATGAATCCCCCCGGCTTGCCGTAGGAGCAGCCGTGCTCGTAGAGCCCGGGCAGAGCGGCGATGAGGGGGTCGGTGAACGCCTTGCCCAGCCGTCCCGAGGGCCATTGCTCCAACTCACCCAGGTCTACGTCGAGGCGGATGACCGGAAAGTGGGCGTACAGGCTGGGCCCGACGTACACGGCTTTTTCGAGGATGCGCATGCGGGACTTCCGTGGCTGGTTCGAGATTGTATAAAGGGGAAGCGGGAACCGCGAAAGGGGAAGGGGGGCGGCTAAACCCGCTTGGCAATCTCCGGCGCCGCCGCCGCCACCCGGGTGTGGAGATTGAACGTCGATCCGTGGTCGAGAATGTGGAGCCGGAGGCCGATCAGGCAGACCGGGTCGTTCTTCCGGACGCGCGCCATCGAGGAGAACTGCAGCTCGGAGGAGTCCACGATCGTGAGCGCGCCGCCGCCCACCACCTCCAGCGTCTCATCCGGGCCGATGAAGCCCGCGGTGTTCTCGTCCAGACCGATCCCGATGGCGAAGGGATTGTAGGCCAGGGCCGACAGCAGGCGGCCCAGCCGGTCGCGCTGGCGGAAGTGCTGGTCGATGATGATCCGGTTGGTGAGTCCCAGCCCCGGGGCCAGAGTTACGATCTTGGCCCGCGGCGACGCGCCTTCCTTGCCGAACGCGATCATGTGCTCGCAGAGGAACGCCGCCCCGGCCGAGGTGCCCGCCACGTGCATCCCCTCGGCGTTACGGCGACGGAGCGCCTTGGCGATCTCGGTCCCGCCGATCATGGTGCTGAGCCGGAGCTGGTTGCCGCCGGTGAGGAAGGCGCCGTCCACCTCGTCCAGCAGGTCGAGCCACTCGCGCCGCTGGCCGTCGGCGCGACTCGCGATCGGCAGCACGTGCGCCCGGCCCACGCCCAGGCTGTGGAACAACTCCTCGTAACGGCTGCCGGTCTCGGCCACCTCGGAGGCGGTGGGGATGATGGCGATCCGGCAGGTCTTCCCGCCGCAGAGGGTGGCGAAGCGGCGGAGGATCGCGACGTCGCCGATCTTTTCCTCGGCCCCGCCCACCGGGACGATGAACCCCCGGGTCGCCCGGCTCCGAGCCGGTGTCACCGAGCGTGTGCTGTCGTGGTCATGGGGCGCAAAGATATCCTAGGCCGGCCCTTCGAACATCCCCCGAACCACCGCCTTCCCCCCGCGCACGTGCCACCGGCCCAGCGCCATCACATCCGCCGGCGCGCCGGCCTCGTCGAGGACCACGAGATCGGCGTCGGCGCCGGGGGCCAGACGCCCCTTGAGCGGCAGGCGGAGCAGGCCGGCCGGACTGCTGGTGAACGCCGGCAGCACCCGCTCCAGCGGCTGGCCCCGGGCCAGCAGTTCCCGGAGCACCGTGGCCGGCGCATCGGGTCGGCCCACGTCCATGCCGGTCACCCTGCCCTCGTGGTCGAAGGACGGGAGGCAGCCCCCGCCGTCGGAGCTCACGGTGACCCGCTCGGGAGGAAGACCGGCGTCGAGATAGCGGATCAGCCCATCGGCCGCGCTCACCTCGTCCGCATCGGTCGGCGGGGCGGCGGTCAGGTCGATGGTGCACCCCCGCTGGGTGATCGCGAGCGCCTCCTCGAACAGCCGTCCGCGCCGGTTCACGTGGGTCGGGTTGAACACCCGGGCCGGAATCTCGCTCTGGTCCAGCGCGCGCCAGATCAGGTCCAGACCGCGGGGGCCGTCGCCCAGGTGCAGGTGCACGATCCCGGCCTTGCCGCTCATGAGCCCGCCCACGTGGGCGTCGGCCGCGACCCGGAGCAGATCGTCGAGAGTCGGCTGGCTGCTGCGGTGGTCGCTGATCGCCACCTCGCCCACCCCGATGATCCGGTCCACCAGCACCAGGTCGCGCCGCACGCTCCCGGTCACCGTGGCCGGGGGCACATGATACCCGCCGGTGTGGCACCAGGCGCTCAACCCCTCGGCGAGGAGGCCCCGCGCCACCGTCACCAGCTCCGCCGGTGTGCGGATCGCGTCGTCGGTCCCCAGCACGCCGATGGCGGTGGTGACGCCGCCGAGAGTGAAGCGGCTGAGCGTCTGCGGCGGCACCCGCGTGTGCGGGCCGGCCTCGCCACCACCGCCGGTCAGGTGCACGTGCCCGTCCACCAGCCCCGGAATGACCCGCCGCCCGCCGAGATCGGTCTCTCGGACGTCGTACGGATGCGGGATCGGTGGTCCGTCCCGCCCGATCCAGAGGATGCGGTCCCCGGCGATGAGCAGGTCGACCCGGCCGCGAGGGCTGGGATCGTAAAGCTCGGCGTTGCGGAGGAGTTCAAGGGTCATGGCGGAAGGAACTTACTTGGGAAGGGGCGCGCAGGCGCGGGGAGGCGCAGAGGCGCGAATACACGGAGGGACTAGCGGGAGGGGCGGGGGCGTGGATTCCGGAGGGCCGCGTCAGAACGCGCAGGGGAGGAGACCCGGCGCAGTTTGCCGGGGCTCCGTACCGGAGCGTTCTGCAGCGGCCCGGAGGAGTCCGCGCCCCCGCTCCTCCCGCCTGGCCCCGACCCTAAGCTGCCGCTGAAGCCGGCACCACCGGAGCCGGCGCCGCTGCCTCGAGCGTAAACCGCCCGGTCGCCGCCAGCAGCCGCTCCGCCGCATCCGCCAGGTGGCTCGCGGACGCCGAGATCTCCTCGGTGGACGCATTGAGCTGCTGCGACGCGGCCGCGATCTGCTGCGCGGCTGCCGCGTAGTCCTCGGTCCCCGCCGAGACCTCTCGCATCCGGCCGGCGATCCCCTCGACCAGCCCGCGCACGTCGCTCGCCGATGCCGAGATCCGCCGGGTCCACTCGTCGTTCGCCTCGGCGTCGGACGCCACATTCCGGAGCCCCTCGGCCGCCGCGTGCGCCGCCTCCCGCGCCGCCAGGCCGCTCTGACCGAGCAGAAGCAGGCGCTCCCGCGCGGTCTGCACCTGGAGCAGGACGGTGCGCACGGTCTCGCTGGTCGAGGTCGCCGCCCGCGCAGCCTGGCCGGCCAGCTTCCGCACCTCCTCCGCCACCACGCTGAAGCCCTTGCCTTCTTCGCCCGCGCGAGCGGCCTCGATCGAGGCGTTGAGCGCGAGCATGTGGGTCTGCTTGGCGATCGCCTTGGTCTGGGAGATGAACTTCTCGATCTCCTCCGAAGCCGCCGCCAGCGCGTCGGCCTCGCGGGCCGCGTGGTCGACCTCCTCCGCCAGGCGGCCCAGCTCGGTGCTGCTGAGGTCCAGGCGCTCGCGGTGACTCCGCGCCAGCCGCGCCAGAGCGGCGTTGCGCTCCGCCGCCTGGCCGGCGCCCGCGGCCAGCTCCTGGGTGATCTCCAGGATCTTTCCCGCGTCCTCCGCCGCCGCGCGCACGACCAACGCCTGCTGCCCGGCGCGCTCGGTCAGGTCGCCGGTGGTGCTGGCTACCTCCTGGGTCGAGGCGCTCATCTCCTGGGTCGAGGCCGCGATCTGCTGCGACATCGCCGCCGCCTCGTGGGCGTGCTGCCGGATCGTGCCCACCAGGTCCCGGAGCCGGGCCAGCATGGCCACGACCGCGCGGGTAAGGGGATCCCGACCCGCGGGGCTCGCTCCGCCCTGCGGCAGACCCAGGTCGCCCTCGGCTACCCGTGCCGCTACGCCGGCCGCGAGCCCCGTGGGACGGAGCACGTAGCGGATCAGCAGCTGCATCAGGATCTGCTCCAGCGCCAGCGCCAGCGCGGCAAAGGCCAGCGTGCCGGGCCAGAGCGGCCTCGCCCCGGCGGTGTGGAGCAGGACCGCCACCACCCCGGTCAGTAACGCCACCGCGGCGGCGCCGGTCAGGTGGAGGAGACGGAGAAAGGTCCTGGGTGAGCTCATGGGACGCCCGTTCAGTGCAGGTCGTGAAGGGGGGATGCCGCGCTCATCCGCCGCTCCGCCGCGGCCCGCCGGGCGGTGAGCAGCCGGGCGACGCCGTCGGGCGGCAGCGCCCGCGAGAAGTAGTGCCCCTGGCCCAGGTCGCAGCCGAGCTCGAGCAGCGCGGCGCGCTGGTCGCCCCGCTCGATCCCCTCGGCGATGGTGCGGAGCTTGAGCGTCTCGCCCAGCCCGACGATGGCTCGGGCCAGGGCCGACTTCTCGGTGCCTGAGCCGACATCGTCCACGAAGGGCTTGGCGATCTTGAGGATGTCGATCGGAAAGCGCTGGAGGTAGCTGAGAGAGCTGTAGCCGGTGCCGAAGTCGTCGATCGCGAGCCGCACGCCGAGCGACTTGAGCTCCCAGAGCCGCTCCTGCACGGTGTCGGTCTGCTGCATCAGCACGCTCTCGGTAATCTCGAGGACCACGCCGTCGGCGCTGGCGCCGGTGGCGGCCAGGGCCGCGCGCAGCGCCCCGGTCACGCCGCCGCCCTGCAGCTGCCGACCCGAGATGTTGACCGACACGCAGAGCGGGGTCTCGGGGAACGTCCCCCGCCATTCCTGCACCTGGCGGCAGGCCTCGGTCAGCACCCACGCGCCCAGTGGCACGATGAGGCCGGTCTCCTCCGCCAGCGTGATGAAGCTCTGGGGCAGCAGGTGTCCCCGCGTCGGGTGATCCCACCGCACCAGCGCCTCGACTCCGTAGAGCGCGCCGGTCTTGAGCGAGACGATCGGCTGGTAGTGCAGCGAGAGCTGGTCGGTCTCCAGTGCCGTCCGAAGGGCGGCCTCCATCTCCAGTCGCTCGCGCACGTCGGCATACATCCGCAGCTCGTACGTCTCCGAGCGCCCCTTGCCCCGGCGCTTGGCCGCGTACATCGCCACGTCGGCGTTGCGCAGCAGGTCGTCGGCGGTCTCGCCGGGGCTCGCGGTGGCGACACCGATGCTGGCGCTCACCTGCACCTGGTTGCCGCTCAGCGCGAAGGGGTAGGTCATCGCCTCCTCGAGGCGCTGCAGCAGCTCGGCCCGGCCGTCGGAGCCGGCCACGTGCTCGATCAGGATGGCGAACTCGTCGCCGCCGAGCCGCGACACGGTGTCGGCCTGGCGGGCGCAGCTCTGGAACCGCTCCGCCGCGGCGATCAGCAGCCGGTCGCCCTCGGCGTGGCCCAGGCTGTCGTTCACCCGCTTGAAGTCGTCCAGGTCGAGGAAGAGCACGGTGATCGGATGCCCCTGCCGCTGCGCCAGGGCGAGCGCGTGGCTCACGCGGTCGCGGAAGAGGGCACGGTTGGCGAGGCCGGTGAGGGGATCGTGGAACGCCTGGTGAGTCAGCTGCTCTTCCAGCCGCTTGCGCTCGCTCACGTCGCGGGTGTTGAGCACGATGCCGCGCACCGTGGGGTCGCCCAGCAGGTTCGTCGCCAGGATCTCGGCGTGGAGCCAGCTCCCGTCGGCCTGGCGGAAGCGCCACTCGACCGGCCCGATCACGCCGGGCCCCGCCACCACGTCGGCGAAGAGCTGGGTGGCGCGTTCGCGGTCGGCGGGGTGAAGCAGCGTGGCGAGCGGCCGGCCGAGCAGCGCCGCGGGCTCGTAGCCGAAGACCCGGCTGGCCGACGGGCTCACGAACCGCATGGTGCCGTTGGGACGGGTCACCATGATCACGTCGGAGGAGTGCTGCACCAGCGAGCGGAACCGCGCCTCGTTCTGCCGGGCGGCGGTGTCGGCCAGCAGGCGGACGTTCTCCCGCACGGTGAGCACCTGGCGCGCCACCACCAAGGCCGTAACCAGCAGGGCGCCGACCGCCACGCCGCTCACCGGGTCGGTCCAGGGACTCACCACCGTCAGCGCCAGCAGTCCGTAGGTCGCCGCGACCGCCACGTAGGGCAGCGGGCTCACCGGCTGCGAGCGGGTACGGGGCAGCGCCGCGCCCTCCAGCCGGGGCTTCGGGTGCCGGTAGTACCGCTCGGCGGCCGCGATCAGCAGGATGTAGGTGATCAGGTAGACCGAGTCGATCCAGCTCGCGCTGCGACCGCCGGTCTCCCGGGCGATGTAGGTAAAGACCAGGTCCGCGATGATGCTGAGCGTCACGCCCGTCACCATCATGCCGAAGGCGAGCCGGTTGCCGTCCACCGGCCGACGCAGCAGCACAGTGGTGATCCCCAGCAGCAGGAGCAGACTCGCCAGCGGGTAGGCGTAGGCCAGCAGCGTCACGACCGGACTGCTGTTCCCTTCGGCCGCGGGGCGCACCGACCAGAACCAGATGGCGACCGCGCCGCCGACCAGCACCATCGCCGCGTCGAGCACGAACTTCCAGCGCTCCATCCGGGTCCGACGGGCCAGGGGGAAGGAGAGCAGCGCCGCGAGGGTGCAGAGCGAGTCGCTGAGATAGAACGGATCGGCCCAGGAGACCGGCGGATTTTCCCCCAGCCCCATCAGGTACCAGGTCGAGATCGCGTTTCCGGTGAAGACCAGCACCGAGCCGAGGGCGAGGAAGCGAAGCGCCCGGCGCACCCCGGGGTCGAGCACCGGCGAGCGGGCCGCCAGGAAATACAGCGTCGCCACCGTCACGTTGAGCGGCATGAACGCGATGTTGCCCAGCAGGTCCCGGATCGTCGGGCTGCCCCAATCGCTCCGCTCCCAGACCATGTACGCCGCCGCATAGAGCACGGCGGTCAGGGCCATGGGGCCGAAGGGGAACCGGCGCTTCTCGACTTCTACGGCTGCCGAAATAGTGCCTCCTAAGCGCGCGCTACCGCCCGGCGCCAAGGTCCGTGGCATTCTGCAAAGCGGAGCCC
>DASSML010000237.1:0-13381 GCA_035688895.1 Gemmatimonadales bacterium | reverse complement strand
CGGCGCGCTGCTCTTCGCCGACGAGGTGGAGCGGGTGATCCCGCCGAGAAAGGGGCGGCGCCACGCGCTGCGCGTCATTCGCGACCTGGTCGCCTTCGAGCCGGCGGGGCGCCGGACCAACCTCGCGGCCAGCCTGTCCTATGCCAGCCGGCTCCTGCGTCACCGGAGTATCGTGGTCGTACTTTCCGACTTCATCGCCGACGGCTGGGAGCGGCCGCTGCGCCGGCTGGCCGCCCGCCACGAGATCGTGGCCATCACGGTGGACGATCCCCGCGAGCATGACCTGCCCGACGCGGGGTGGATCGAGATGCTCGACGCCGAATCGGGCCGGCGCGTGCTGGTCGACACCGGCAGTCGCGAGGTCCGCACCCGGGTGAGCGAGCTGGCCCGGCGGCGGCGGGAGGAGCGGGCCCGGGTGCTCGCCTCGGTCGGAGCCGACCAGGTGGCTCTCGCGACCGGCACGCCCTATGCCCTGCCGCTCCGGCGCGCCTTCGCCCAGCGAGCCCGTCGGATCCACCGGGGATGATCCCGATTCAGAGCGCTAGCGCCAGCCCTCCGACGGTCGGCGACACGGTGTGGGTCATCCGCACCGTGGAGCTGCCCGCGGGCCGGACCGTCCGGCCCGCCGACTGGCGGCCGGACGATCCGGTGGAGCTGCTGGGTCCGCCGAGAGTCGTGACCCGGGGCGGCAGCGCCGACATCGCCTATCCGGTGGTCATCTGGCAGACGGGTCCCCGGACCCTGGAGGTGCCAGGTCCACTGTTGCTGGCGCCGAACGGCGGCGTGGACTCCCTTCCGCCCGCGCAGGTAACGCTGCAGGTGGCCAGCGTGTTGCCGGCGGTCCCGGATTCGGCGCTTCGGCCCCAGCCGCGCGCCGATTTCGTGCCCCTGAGTGACCGGTCGCCGCTCGTACCGCTGGTCCTGGTGACCTTGGCCATACTCCTTCTGCTCCCGCTCCACTGGTGGTGGCGCCGGCGCGGTCGGCCGCGCCCTCGGCCGCTGGCCAAGCTGGTCGATCCCGCGCGGCCGCCCCTCGAGCGGTGGGCAGATGACGGTGAGACGCGCGCCGTGGCGGCGGCGACGAGCGTGCGGCTTCGCGCCGTCATCGCCGGAGGCGCCGACGGCGCCACGCCCGCGCTGGACACCGACGCCCTGCTGGACTACCTGCGAGCCCACCGACCCGACTGGCCGCTCCGCGAGCTGGCCGAGCTGCTCCGCTCGCTCGACCAGGCCAGGTTCGGGGTGGATCCGTCGGCCGACCCGGTGGGCCTGGCGCGCCAGGCGGCGGAGCTGGAGCCTCGACTCCGGGCGGAGGCCGCGTGAGCTTCGCCCGCCCCTGGCTCCTCCTGCTGCTGCTCGCGCTCCCGCTGTGGTACTGGCGCCGCCGTCGCCAGGACGTGCCGGCGGCCCGCTACAGCGACGTCACCCTCCCGGCGACGGTGAGCGCCAACCGCTGGTGGGTCGTGTTGCCGCCGGCCTTCCGCGCCGCCGCCCTCGCCGCGCTCGTCCTGGCCGCCGCCGGCCCCCAGATCGGCGGCGACACGGTGGAGCTCAAGCAGGAGGGGATCGCGATCGTCATCACGATCGACATCTCCAGCAGCATGCTCGCCGAGGACTTCGCCCCGTCCAACCGGCTCGAGGTGGCCAAGAGCCAGGCCGTGGGCTTCATCCGGGGCCGGACCGCGGACCGGATCGGCCTGGTGGCGTTCGCCGGCGAGGCGCTGACCCAGGTCCCGGTCACGCTGGACTATCCGGTGGTGGAGCAGGCGGTGATGGACCTCAAGATCGGCAGCCTGGAGGATGGCACCGCGATCGGCAGCGGCCTCGCCACCGCGGTGAACCGGCTGCGAAAAGCGCCGGACAAGTCGAAGGTCGTGCTGCTGCTGACCGACGGAGAGAACAACAAGGGGCTGATCGACCCCCGCACGGCGGCGGCGACGGCGGCCGCCTTCGGGATCAAGGTGTACACCATCGGCGTCGGCACCATCGGCGAGGCGCCGATCCCCACCGGGCGCGGCCTGGGTGGGTTCCGCTACGAGCTTCTGCCGGTACGGATCGACGAGCCGCTACTCCGAGAGATCGCGGCCAAGACCGGGGGCAAATATTTCCGGGCCCGCGACAGCGAAGCGCTGAGCCGCATCTTCCGTCAGATCGACGCGCTGGAGAAGACCCCGATTCAGGTCACCCGCTACACCCGCTACGACGAGGCCACCCGGCCGCTGATCGCGCTCGGGCTCTGCGCGCTGGCGCTCGAGCTCCTCATCGGCAGCACGCTGGTGGTCCGGGTCCCATGAGCTTCGACGCGCCGCTCCTCCTCTTCCTCGCTCCGGCGGTGGCGCTGGCGCTCGGCTTCGCCGCCTGGATCGGACGCGGGCGGCGGATCCGGATGGCCCGGCGTTGGTCGCCGTTGCTGGCGCGCACGGCGCGGGCCCGCGGCGGCTGGGCCCCCGCCGCGCTGGGACTGGTGGCCCTCCTCGCCATGCTGGGCCTGGCGGGTCCCCGCTACGGCCGGAAGGCGGTCACCACCCAGACCCGGGCCTTGAGCCTGGTCTTCGCGGTCGACATCAGCCGGTCCATGCTGGCCGAGGACGTCGCCCCCAATCGGCTGCAGCGCAGCGTCCGCGAGGCGCGCCGCCTGATCCAGGATCTCGAGGGCGACCGGCTCGGCCTCATCGCCTTCGCCGGGCAGAGTTACATCCTGGCCCCGCTGACCGTGGATGGCGGCGCGATCCGGATGTACCTCGATGCGCTCGACCCCGACATGGCGAGCGCCGGCGGCTCCAACCTGCGGGCGGTGCTGAGCCAGGGAAGCGAGCTCCTGTCCGCCACCACCGACGCCGCGGATCGGGTGCTGGTCGTCTTCACCGACGGCGAAGCCCACGACACGCTGCCGGAGATCGTGAGCCAGGCCGAGGCGCTGAAGGATGCGGGGATCCGCCTCATCATGGTGGCGGAAGGCGGCGCGATGCCGACCCGGATCCCGATCCGCGATTCGGCCGGGACCCTGACCGAGTACAAGCAGGACGCCGACGGTACCGTGATCCAGACCCAGCGCCGGGACGACATCCTCCGCGCCGTCGTCGAGGCGTCCGAGGGGAGCCTGGTGCCAAGCGAGGTAGCCGACCAGGCGGGCGCGGTGCGCGACCTGGTGGCCGCGATGAAGCGGAGCCCGTCGAGCGAAACTCGCACCTCCGACCTGGTGCCTCGCGCCTGGATTCCTGTGCTCGCCGCCGCGTTGCTGCTGCTCGCCTATACTCTGGCCCGCCCGGGACCGGCCCTGGTCGCGCTGGCGGGACTGCTGCTCGGCGCGGGCCGGGCCCAGGCCCAGCGCCCCACCGAGGGGAGTCGGGCCCTCGCGGCCGGGAACGCCGAGCGCGCGGCGTCCGAGTTTCTGAAGGAGGCGGCCCGGGGCACTGCCCGCGACACCGCCTTCTACAACGCGGGCTCGGCCGCCCTCGACGCCGGGCGCCTCGACGTGGCGCGAGGCGCCTTGTCCGAGGCCGCGAAATCCATCGACCCCGGCATCCGCTATCGCGCGCTCTACAACCTCGGCCTGGTCGGACTCCTCGCTGCCCAGGCCGACACCAGCCGCGCGGAGGAGTTCCTGGACGAGGCGGCGGACCGCCTGCGCCAGGCCCTGATGCTGGAGCCGTCGTCGGAGCGGGCCAAGTGGAACCTCGAGCTGGCCACGCGCCGCAAGCCGCCCCCGCCGCCCTCAGGCGGAGGGGGCGGTGCCGCTCCCAAATCCGGCGGAGGCGGCGGGCAGAATCAGCAGCCACCCGCCGAATCGAAGAGCCAGGGACTGACCCAGAGCCAGGCGGAGCAGATCCTGAACTCCATGGACCGCCGGGAGCGGGAGACCAAGGCAGAGCAGCAGCGCCGGCTGCAGACCGGGTCCGCCGGGGGAGTGAAGGACTGGTGATCGCGCTGCTGCTCGCGGCGCTCATGCTCCAGACCGAGCCGCCCACCCTCGACGCCAGTGTGGACCAGGACCGGGTGATGGTCGGCGAGGAAATCACCTACCGGCTGCGGGCCACCAGCCGGTCGCAGGCGCCGATGGAGCTCAGCGTCGCGCCGTTCACCGGTCTGGAGACCGTCTCCCGCTCGGAGCGGACCGAGCTCTCGCTCGCCGCGACCTCGACTCGCACCACGGTGCTGGAGATCCGGCTCCGCGCCGTGCGACCCGGTCGCTGGCAGCTGGGCCCGGCCCGCGCGGTGCAGGGGCGCGACACGGTGGAGGCCTCGGCGCTGGTGCTCGACGTCTCCGCCAGCCGCGCGCCGGCCACGGCCTCACTCAACCCGCGCCTCCGGAAGCTGCTGGAGCGCGCGGTGCCGCCCAAGCCGGGGCAGGCGGCGGTGGATCTCATCGTGTCGGCCGACTCGGTGAGCGTGGGCGAACAGGTGGACGTGATCACCGCCGCCTGGTTCCCGCGCGACCTCCGGGTCCAGCTCCGTCGGCCCCCGACGCTGCAGCCGCCGGTGATCGACGCGGTGTGGAGCTACCCCCAGTCGGCGCCGGCGGGGATCGCAGCGACTCGAAGCATCGGCGGCCGCTGGTACGATCTCTTCATCGCCCACCAGGTCGTCTTTCCGCTCCTGGCCGGGCGGGTGGTGATCCCGCGCGCCACCCTCAAATACAGCACGCCGGTCGCGCTCCAGTTCTTCAGTCAGGAGGAGCGCTTCGCGCTGGGCAGCCGGGCCGACACCCTGCAGGTCCGCCCGATCCCCGAGGAGGGGCGGCCGGCACACTTCACCGGCGCCATCGGCGCGGGGCTTCGGCTGGAGCGACGGGTGACGCCCGCGTCGGCCCGGGTCGGCGAGGCGGTGGCGGTGGAGCTGGCGCTCTCGGGAGACGGCAACACCGCGCTCTGGCCGGCACCGGCGATCAGCTGGCCCGCCGCGGTCCGGGCCTACGCCGACCGGGTGGACGAGCGCGTGACCAGCACCGACGGCCTCGTCGGCGGGGTGAAGACCTTCCGCTACCTGGCGGTCCCGGATTCGGCCGGCGCGATGCTGCTGCCGACGGTCGAGTATCAGTATTTCGACCTCGTCGCGGGCCGGTACCTCGAGATAGCGCTGCCCGCGGCCTCGGTGCCGGTGGCCCGCGGGGGCGAGCTCGCGGCCTCGACGGCGCTCCCGCCGCCGTTGCTCGAGGGCGACTCGGCGCCGTTCGCGTGGCGCCTGGCCCACGGAGTGCCGGACTGGGCCTGGCTGCTGCTGCTGATCCTCCCTCCCGCCGCCCTCGCACTCCGTGGGAGGCTGACGCTCCCGCGCCGGAGAGTCCCGCCGCCCCGGCGGGCCGACCTCGCGGCGGCCGAAGAGGAGCTCGACGCGCTGGTCCGGGCACTGGTGCCCGATCCCGACCGGCGAAGCGGCGCCGGACTGGCCGCCGCGGTCCGGGCCGCCGGCGCCGACGCCGAGCTTGCCGGGCGGGTCGCCGCGGCTCGCGAGCGACTGCTGGCGCGCCGCTACGGTCCGACAGCCGGCCTCGCCGGCGATCCGGCGCTCGCCGGCGAGGTGAAGGAGCTGGTCCAGCGCCTCGGCGGAACGCTGCGCGGCTGGACGGTACGGGCGGGTGTGGTCCTGTTGGCGGTGTGCGCCGGACGCGTGACGCTCCAGGCGCAGGCCCCATCCCCCGAGGCGCTCTACGAGCAGGGTTCCCTCAGTGCCGCGGCGGAGGGCTTTGCTCGCCGGGCCGAGGCGGCGCCGTCGGTGCCGGCGCATTGGTACAACCTCGGGGCCGCCTACTATCGCATGGGCGCTTCGGGACGTGCCTCGGCTGCCTGGCTCGAGGCCGCTCGATTGGCTCCTCGGAATGCCGAGGTCCGCCAGGCGCTCCGCCTGGTCCCTCCGGCCGACGCGACCTCCTCCCGCTGGTCCTGGATCCCGCCGGTTACTCCGGAGGAGCTTCTCCTGGCCGGCATGTTGGGCTGGCTGATTGGGTGGATCGGGTGGGTCGTGCGGCCCCGGGTGCGGGAGCGCTGGACGGTCTTGCTGGTGTTCGGCGCCATCGCCGTTGGGGCGGGGCTCGGACTTCGCGCCTGGTACCGGCGCCCGATCGCCGTCGTGCTGGATCGGAGCACGCTCCGGCTGTCACCGCACGGCCTTGCCCCGGTGGTCCTCCCGCTCGAAGGTGGCTCCATGGTCCGGGTGCTCCGCCGCACGCCGGGATGGCTCCTGGTCGAGTCAGCCGGCGCGCAGGACGGATGGCTGCCCGACGAGGCGGTCGCGGCAGTGGGGGGCTAGATTCTCGCGATGACGCGCCGCATCGCGATCCTGCCCGACGCCGTCGCCGATCAGATCGCGGCGGGCGAGGTGGTGGAGCGTCCCGCCTCCGCGGTCAAGGAGCTGGTGGAGAACGCGCTCGACGCGGGAGCGCGCCACGTCAGGATCGAGCTGGAGCAAGGCGGCAAGACGCTCATCGCGGTGAGCGACGACGGGAGTGGGATGGGACGGGAGGACGCGGTTCTCGCCATGGACCGTCACGCCACCAGCAAGGTGCGGAGCGCGGCCGACCTGGTCGGCGTCGCCACCTTCGGCTTCCGCGGCGAGGCACTGCCTGCCATCGCGTCGGTCTCCCGCCTGACGCTCACGACCTCCGACGGCGAGTCCGGCACCGAGCTCAGCGTCAACGGCGGGCGCCTGGACCGCGTGGCCGATGCGGTCCGCCAGCGCGGCACCACCGTCGTGGTGCGCACCCTCTTCTTCAATACTCCGGCTCGGCGCAAGTTCCTCCGTTCGGCGGCGAGCGAGACCCGCGCCTCCGGCGAAGCGGTGGTCACCCTGGCGCTGGCGCACCCCGAGGTGGGCTTCGAGCTGCAGGTGGACGGAGCGCTCCGCCTGGCCGTGGCGGCGGCGCAGAGCCCCGAGGAGCGCCTCGCCGGCGTCTGGGGCGCGCACCTCGCGGGCACGCTCATCCCCGTGTCGTACGCGGCCGGCGCCTTCCGGGTGCAGGGGTTCGTCCAGCGCCCGGGTGATGCGCAGCCCACCGGACGCCGCACCCAGCTCTTCGTGAACGCCCGCCCGTTCAAGGACCCATTCCTGGTTCGCGCTGCCGAGGCCGGATACCGCTCCGCCATCCACCCGGGTGATCGCCCGTCGCTGCTGCTCCGCATCGAGGCGCCGGTAGAGGACATCGACGTGAACGTCCATCCGGCCAAGCTGGAGGTTCGCTTCCGCGACCGAATCGGGGTCGAGCGGGTGGTGGAGGAGGCGGTGCGCGATGCCCTCGGAGCGCTGGTGGCGGCGGCCCCGGTAGGAGACTGGCGGGGTATCCCCGGCCTGCCCCCATCCGATCGGACGCCCACCCCACTCGGGGACCTGAGCGATCTCTTCGCCCCGGCCGAGGCCGCCGAGTCCCCGGCGAGCGAGCCGGCGTCTTCCCGCTTCGACACGCCGATCCTCCAGGTGTTCGACACCTACCTGGTGTACGAGGGGCCCGACGGGGTGGTGATCGTAGATCAGCACTCGGCACACGAGCGGGTGTTGTTCGAGACGGTGATGGCGCAGCTCGCGGGCGACGGCGCGCCGGCCCAGCGGCTCCTCCTCCCCCTCACGGTGGACCTGACCGACGAGGAGCTGGACGCCGTCGAGTCCCACGGCCCCCAGCTCCATCGCGTGGGCTTCGAGGTCGAGCCGTTCGGAGGGCGGGCCGTGGTGCTGCACGCCGTGCCGGCGCCGCACCCACGCTTCGACGCGGGCGCCTGCTTTCGCGAGGTCGTGGCCGACCTGGCGCGGGGCCGCTTCGGCGGGTGGGCCAACCGCCTGGAGCGGTTCGCGGCCACCTATGCCTGCCGCGCGGCGGTGAAAGGCGGCCAGCCGCTGGACGAGCGGGAGCGGCGCGAGCTGCTGCTTCGGCTCTTCGCGACCGAGCTGCCGCCGCACGACGTCCATGGACGCTCGACGATCGTGCAGCTGCCGAGGGAGGAGCTGGAGCGCCGGTTTGGGCGGCGTTAGCGTCCCGGTCGTGGTCGGACCCACGGCGGTCGGGAAGACCGCCGTGGCCCTCGCGCTGGCGGCGCACCTTCCGGTCGAGGTGATCTCGGCCGATTCCCGTCAGATTTACCGCCGCCTCGACATCGGCACCGCGAAGCCCACCCGCCGGGAGCGGGCCAGGCTCCCGCATCACGGGCTGGACGTGGTGGAGCCCGGGGTCCGGTATAGCGCCGGACAGTTCGCTCGCGACGCCGCGCGCTGGGTCGGAGAGATCCGGAACCGTGGACGCCTCCCGCTCGTCGTGGGGGGGACCGGTCTCTACATCCGGGCGCTGGCCGAGGGATTGTTCCATGAGCCGCACATCGAGCCGGCCCGGCGTCGAGCACTCGATGCCTTCACCGCGCGGCTCGAACCGCTGGAGCTGCTTCGCTGGGCCGGCCGACTCGACCCCGGCTTCACCGGAGGTGGGCGCCAGCGCGCGGCTCGAGCCATCGAGATCGCGCTGCTCACCGGTCGGCCGCTCTCCCACTGGCAGGCCGCCGCGAGGGCAGGGGCCGCGATCGACCCCTGGTACGTGGTGCTGACCGTCCCCCGGCCGGTGCTGCAGCAGCGCATCGCGGTGAGAGCCGAGGAGATGGTCCGGCGGGGACTGATCGAGGAGGTCGCCTCGGTGCTGGCCGAAGGGCACCGCGGCGACGCGCCGGGACTCGACGGGATCGGGATCCGGGAGGCGGTGGAGTATCTTCACGGACAGCGCCCGCGCGACGAGGTCGCGACAGCGATCGCCGTCGCGACCCGGCAGTACGCCAAGCGCCAGCAGACCTGGTTCCGACACCAGCTCCGCGGCGACGCGATCGTGACGCTCGACGCGACCCGGCCGGCCGACCGTCTGGCGGAGGAGATCGCCACGCTCTGGCAACGGCGTCAGTCCGGCGCATCGTGAGATCGGGGAATCGGGGAGTCGCATGAAACTGGGCATTACCTGCTATCCGACCTACGGCGGCTCCGGCGCGGTCGCCACGGAGCTCGGCCTCGAGCTGGCCCGCCGCGGTCACGAAGTGCACTTCATCACCTACGACTCGCCCTTCCGCCTCCGGGGGTACGCCGAAGGCGTGTACTACCACCAGGTCGAGACCCGCATGGGGCGGTATCCGCTGTTCGATCACTTCCCCTACACCCTGGCCCTGGCCTCCAAGCAGCACGAGGTGGCGCTCCGGGAGGGGCTCGAGATTCTCCACGTCCACTATGCCATCCCGCACGCCACCACCGCGTTCCTGGCGCGGGAGATGCTCCAGCCTGAGCACCCGATCAAGGTGATCACCACGCTCCACGGCACCGACATCACGCTGGTGGGCCAGGAATCGAGCTTCTACGCCATCACCAAGTTTTCGATCGAGCGTTCCGACGCGGTGACGGCGGTGTCGGCGTACCTGAGGGACGAGACCTACCGCGCCTTCGGCTGCGTGAGCTGCGACCTCCAGGTGATCCCCAACTTCGTCAACCTGGAGGAGTACCGCCCCGGTCCCGATGGCAGCCGAGGCTCCCTTGCCCCGGCGGACCACAAGGTCATCACCCACATCTCCAACTTCCGCGAGGTGAAACGGGTCAAGGACGTGGTCCGGGTCTTCGCCCGGATCCGGCGGGCCATGCCGGCGACCCTGGTGATGATCGGTGACGGCCCCGAGCGGGTGGACGCGGAGAACGAAGCCCGGGAGCTGCAGGTGGCCGGCGACGTGCGCTTTCTCGGGCGGCTCGACTCGGTGGCGTCGCTCCTCCAGGACAGCGATCTCTTTCTCCTGCCCTCGCAGAACGAATCGTTCGGGCTCGCGGCCCTCGAGGCGATGGCCTGCGGCTCGCCCGTCGTCGCCAGCCGGGCGGGCGGACTTCCCGAGGTGGTGGACGACGGGGTGAACGGCATCCTCGAGCCGGTCGGCTCGGTCGAGGCGATGGGTCGCCGCGCCGTGGAGCTGCTGCGGGTCCCGGCCCGCCACGCCAGCATGCGCGAGGCCGCGTTGGCGAAGGCCCGCGAATTCTCCGCCGACCGGATCGTCCCGATGTACGAGGCGCTGTATCAGGACGTACTGCGGTGAGCCGGCGTGACGGCTGACCCGCTGCTCGAGGCGGTGGTGCTGGGCCTGGTGGAGGGCGCCACCGAATTCATCCCCGTCAGCTCCACTGGACACCTGATCGTCGCCAGCGCATGGTTGGGACGCACCGGCGAGGTCGCCAAGACCTTCGACATCTTCATCCAGCTCGGGGCCATCCTCGCAATTGTCTGGCTCTATCGCGTCCGGCTGACCGAGGCGGTGCTGGCGGCGCGCACCGACGGCCCCAGCCGCCGCTTCCTGCTGAATCTGCTGATCGCCTTCCTGCCCGCGGCCGTGGTCGGCTTCCTGGCCCATGACTGGATCAAGGAGCACCTGTTCCGGGTCCCGGTGGTGGCGGCCGCGCTGGTCGTGGGCGGGATCGCGATCCTGCTGATCGAGCGCTGGCGCCCGCGCGAGACGGTGGATCGGGCCGACGCGGTGTCACCGCGCACGGCCCTCGGCATCGGACTCGCCCAGGTGCTCTCGCTGGTGCCGGGGACGTCCCGCTCGGGCGCGACGATCATGGGCGGATACGTGCTGGGGCTCTCGCGCCTGGCCGCCACCGAGTTCTCCTTCTTCCTGGCGATTCCGGTGATGCTGGCGGCGACACTCTACGACCTGCTCAAGAGCCTCGACGCTCTGACCGCGGCCGACGCGCCCGCCTTCGCGGTTGGATTCGTGGTGTCGTTCCTGACCGCCCTGGTGGTCGTGAAGGGCTTTCTGAGCTACGTGTCGCGCCACAGCTTCACGGCCTTCGCCTGGTACCGCATCGTGTTCGGCGCGCTGCTCCTGCTCTTCGTTCGCTGAGTGGCGCCCCAGCTGCACCGGGTCGGCCGGATCGGCTCGACCATGGATCACCTCCATCAGCTGGCCGAGCAAGGCGCGCCGGCCGGCACCGCGATCCTGGCCGAGGCGCAGACCGGGGGGCGCGGCTCGCGCGGCCGTGCCTGGCATTCGCCGCCTGGCGGGCTCTGGCTCAGCGTGCTGTATCGCCCCGCGTCACCGGCCGGCGCGGAGCTTCTGAGCCTGCGGCTGGGCTTGCGCGCGGCCGAGGCGCTCGAAACCACGGCGCCGGGACTTTCCGTGATGCTCAAGTGGCCCAACGACCTGATCGTGGGCGACCGGAAGCTCGGCGGGATCCTGTGCGAGGCTCGCTG
Organism: Gemmatimonadales bacterium; assembly: GCA_035688895.1. Lineage (GTDB taxonomy): Bacteria > Gemmatimonadota > Gemmatimonadetes > Gemmatimonadales > GWC2-71-9 > CAVVWJ01. The sequence continues at coordinate 2,202 of DASSML010000237.1, read as the reverse complement.
GCAGGGTGACAGCCTGGCGTGGATCGCCGCGGGCGTCGGTCTCAACGTGACGAACCCGATCCCGGACGAGCTGCGCCTCTCCGCGACCGCACTGGGCAAGCATCTCCCCGGGGCAACGGTGGACGCGATTCTGCCCGGGCTGCTCGACGCGCTCCGTCGTCCGCTCGCCGATGCCGACCGGCTCACGGCCGACGAGGGTGGGCAGCTGGAGCGGCGCGACTGGCTCCGGGGCCGTGAGCTTCGGGCGCCCCTCGCCGGGCGCGCGGAGGGAATCGCCAGCGACGGCGCACTCATGATCCGCACCGACCACGGCACGAGAGCGGTCCGCACCGGGCACGTCGAGTTGGCCGACGGGTCCTCCCCGCGATAGCTTCGAGCCATGCTCCTCGCCCTCGACATCGGAAATACCGAGATCACCCTGGGCCTCTTCCAGGGCGACGCCCTCCTGGCCCAGTGGCGCCTCACCACCCATCCGGACCGGACCCCGGACGAATGGGGCGGGGCAGTGGGCGACGTGCTGGTGCGAGCCGGCAACTCCCCCAACGAAGTGCGTGCCGTCTGCCTCGCCTCGGTCGCGCCGGCGGTCACCCAGAGCGTGGTGGCCGGGGTGGCCCGCGCCACCGGACGCACGGCGGTGGCGGTCGATGCCGGCTCCGCGCTGCCGGTCCGGCTCGACGTGGACGAGCCGCTGAGCGTTGGGGCCGATCGGATCGTGAACGTGCTGGCCGCCGTGGAGCTCTATCGGGACGACGTGATCGTGGTGGACTTCGGCACCGCCACCACCTTCGACTGCATCACCGCGGACGGGCGCTTCATCGGCGGGGTGATCATGCCGGGCCTCCGGACCGCCGCCGACCAGCTCACCCGCCGCGCGGCCAAGCTGCCCGCCACCGAGCTCAAACCGCCGCCGCGGGTGATCGGACGGCGGACGGAGGAGTGTATTCAGGCCGGGGTGCTGTACGGTGCCGCGGACGCGGTCGACGGCATCGTCCGACGGATCCGGGCGGAGTGGCCGGGGGGCGGCTCCCCCCACGCGATCGCCACTGGGGGCCTGGCCAGCATCGTGGCGCCCCTCACCCAATCGCTCGAGCGGGTGCATCCCGACCTCACCCTGCAGGGGCTCCGTCTCGCCGCCAGGCATCTGGGTCTCTGCTGGTGAGCGTGGCCCGGCGCGCGGGCTACCGGCTGCTGGGGACCCGGCTGGACTACCTGCTCCACCTTCGTCCGGCAGAATGGCCCATCGTGGCCGGGCATACGGCGCTGGGGTACCTCCTCGCCGTGGGCATCGGCGGAGCGCTGGGCGGTGCGCACCTGCTCGAGGCGCTGCTGGGCATCGCGCTGTGGGTGGTCTGCCTCAACGGGGGGACGCTGGCCCTCAACAGCGCGTTCGACCGGGACGAGGGCGACATCGCCTACCTCCGCCGCCCGCCGCCGCCGCCGCGGGGCCTGGCCGCCGCCAGCCTCGGCCTGATGCTGGCGGGACAGGCCGCGGCGCTCCTGTTGCCGCCGGCCTACCAGGTGGCCTACGCCGGCTGCGTGATCCTGTCGGTGCTGTACTCGGTGCCGCCGATGCGGCTCAAGGCCGTGGCCGGGGCGGACTGGGCCATCAACATGGTCGGGTTCGGCACGCTGACCCCGTACGCGGGGTGGGCCGCGACCGGACTCCCGCTCGAGGCCGGCCGGGGACTCGCGCTGCTCGCGTTCTGCCCCCTGTTCGCGGCCCTCTACCCGCTCACCCAGATCTATCAACTCGAGGAGGACACGCGCCGGGGCGACCGCACGCTCGCGGTCATGCTCGGGGTGCGCCGGAGTCTCGACGCCGCCATCGCGGCGCTGGTCCTCGCCTTCGCCGTATTCGCCGGCGCGGCTGTCGCCGCCCAGTGGGGAATCGGCCAGCGGGCCTGGCGCTGGCTGGTCCTCGCACTCGCCTTCACCGCCTGGCTCGCCGTGTTGCTCCCCTGGCGCCGGGATGCCGGCAGGCTCGACGTTCCGGGGCATCAGCGGGGGATGTACCGCGCGCTGGCGGCCTGGGCCGTCACCGACCTGGCCATCCTCGCCGCGTTCGGCGCCTGACGCCCTTGGCCGCCGGTGTAGCCGCCCGGTATACTTCGGGCACTTCCTTACCTTCTTCGGAGCGGCCATGCAATCGGCGGCGGAAGCTCGCGGCGACCACGATGTGACCGACGTGCCCTCGGTCGTCGC
>DASSML010000236.1:0-10659 GCA_035688895.1 Gemmatimonadales bacterium | reverse complement strand
CGATCCCGACACGGAGGGTCGCTGCGCCCAGTGGCAGCGGGAGCATCCGGGGAGGTCGGTGTGGGTGGAGACCAACCGCACCGCGGTTCCCGAATGCACCGGACCCAACGGGAAGCCCACCGTGGCGCAGTTCTGTGCCTTTGCGTTGCTGGGCGATGGCCGGAGGGTGGCGACCAAGGCCTCGGAGGGCGTGCCCTATTGCCAGCGGCTGTTCGCCGAGTGGGGCCGGGAACGGATCTCCGCCGTCTTCAGAACTTCACCTGAGCCTGGGTGATCAGCTGACTCTTGCGGGTACCGGGCGTCCCGATCTTCCGCGAGACGTAGTCCGCCAGCAGCCGCACCTTCCCACCGCCGAACTCCACGTTGACGCCCCCTGTAGTCGCCCGATTGTGCAGGGACTCGCTGATCTCCGAGCGCCGAAAATCTTCCTGCTTCACGACGAGCTGCACCCAGGGCAGGATGCGGTAGGTGCCCTGCGCGTACCAGCCGTTGTCGTCCACGATGCCGCGGTCGCGGTGCTGTCCGATATACTCCCCCTCGAAGGCGGCGCCATAGTACTCCACCGCGGCGTCGAACCCGTAGCGGGTGCTGTCGGAGCCATACGCGGCGACGTTGCCACCCAGCGTGAGGAACGCGACCGGACGCACGGTGGCTCGCCCGACCCAGAGCAGGGTCGAGTCGGTGTTGGCCGTGACGTTCTGGCCCTCACCGTTGAAGGCGCCGAGCATCAGGGTCGAGACGCTGCCGATGGCATAGTCCACCATGACGCCGAGATCGCGCTTGGGCGCGAGCGAATCGACCACCGTGGCCCGGTCGGCCGTCTCGACGTCGGTCAGCGAGGTGAGGAACTCGCGGGTGAAGGGCGTCTTGAACTGCCCCGCCTGGATGCCGAGCTGCCCCGGCTTGTATCGTATGTACCCGTCCTGCAGGGCGACGCTGGCCTTGCCGGTGCCGACCGACCCGGTGCGGAACTCGCCTTGAATGCGCCAGGTCACGTCCTTGACGACGGTGCCGAAGGCACTGAGGCGGGCCCGGTTGATCGAGGCGGCGAAGCCGACCTCGTCCCGATAGGTCTCCCGCACCTGGACGTAGCCGGTGAAGCGGACCGGCGGGAGCGGCGGTGGCGTGGTCGGGGTCGGCGTCTGGGCCGACACGCTCGAGGCGACAAGAAGGCCCAGCAGGGGCCGCACCAGCGATGGCATGAGCGGTCCCGAGGGAGAACATTTGGGAAGTGTTGGGTTGCGAGCAGCAACTCTTGAGGTACAATAGGGGAATATATGGATATGTTGAGCGCTGAGGAAGCAGCCTCCTTCCTTCACATGAACGTGAAGCGGGTCCAGGCCCTGGCTCGCGCGGGCAAGCTGCCGGGCATGCGGGTCGGCCGCCGATGGCTTTTCGATCCCCGGGCACTCGAGGCCGCGCTCGGCGCGCCTGCTCCACCGGCGGCCGGCCTGGATCTCAGCGCCAGGAATCAGCTCTCGGGACGGGTCGTGGGGCTCACGATCGAGGGACTCATGGCGGAGGTGCGCCTGGCCATCGGCGATCAGGAGCTCACCGCGGTGATCACCCGCAGCTCGGCCGAGCGCCTTCGTCTCCGAATCGGGGAGATGGTCTATGCCGTCATCAAGTCCACCGAAGTCATGATCGGGAAAGGCAACCCAGGCGCATGAACCTCATCACCCGGCTCCTCCTGGTCGCCGGCCTTCCGGTGCTCACCCCCGGCGCGCTGGAGGCTCCGTCCACCCTCAACGTGTACGCGGCCGCCTCCCTGACCGAGGCCTTTCAGGAGCTGGGGCAGTCGTTGGAGCAGGCGCATCCGGGTTTGACAGTCAGATTCAACTTCGCGGGCTCGCAACAGCTCGCCCTGCAGCTCGAGCAGGGCGCGCCGGCCGACGTGTTCGCGTCCGCCGATCAGCGCTGGATGGACTATGTGGTCGAGAAGAGCCAGGTAGCCGGCGAGCCGGCGGTCTTCGCCCGCAACCGGCTGGTCGTCGTCGTGCCCCGCACCAATCCGGCGCGCATCGGACGGCTGGAGGATCTCGCCCGCCGCGGCACCAAGATCGTGCTCGCCGCCGAGGCCGTTCCCGTCGGGAAGTACAGCCGAGACGCTCTGGGCAAGCTGGCGGGGGCGGAGGGTTATCCGAAGGACTACGATCGCCGGGTGCTGGCGAACGTGGTGTCGCAGGAAGAGAACGTGAAGAGCGTGGTGGCCAAGGTCCAGCTGGGCGAGGCGGACGCGGGGATCGTGTACCGATCCGACGTGACGCCGTCGGTCGCGCGCTACGTCCGGGTGTTCGAGATCCCCGATCCGTACAACTCCATCGCCTCTTATCCCATCGCCGTCCTCAAGTCCGCCGGGAACGCCGAGGCGGCGCATCAGTTCGTCGCCCTGGTGACGAGCCCGCAGGGGCAGGCGGTACTTCAGCGACACGGACTGCTGCCGGCCGTGGGCGCGCCGGCGCCCGCGGCGGAAGGCGCGCGCCCCTGACCGCCCGACTGGTCCTCCGAGTCGTCGCGATCGCGCTCGGCTCGGCTCTGGTACTCCTGCTGGGCCTGCCGCTGCTCAGCCTGATCCTCCGAGTCTCGCCCGGCGAGCTGCTCGATCGCGTCCGGGAGCCGCTCATCCTCCAGGCGCTCAGACTGAGCCTCGTCACCTCGATCGCCGCCACCGTCGCCGTCGTCGCCCTGGGCCTGCCGGTGGCCTACGCGCTGAGCGTGTTCGAGTTCCGGGGCAAACGGCTGCTCGAAGTGCTGATCGACCTGCCCATGGTACTCCCTCCCACGGTCGCCGGCGTGGCGCTGCTCACCGCCTTCGGGCGGACCGGCCTGGCCGGACAGGCGCTGGCCGCGTTCGGCGTGAGCCTGCCCTTCACGACCCTGGGCGTGATCGTGGCGCAGGCGTTCGTGGCCGCGCCGTTCTTCGTGGGAGCGGCCCGGGCGGGCTTCGCCGAGGTGGACCGGAAGTACCTCGATGCGGCCGCCACCCTTCGCGCCGCGCCGGCCACGGCGTTCCTGCGCGTGTTGGTGCCGCTCGCCGCGCCCTCGCTGCTGGCCGGCGCGGCCATGAGCTGGGCCCGCGCCCTGGGCGAATTCGGGGCCACCATCACCTTCGCGGGCAACATGCCGGGAGTCACCCAGACGATGCCGCTGGCCGTGTACCTGGCGCTGCAGAGCGACGTCGAGGCGGCGATCGTCCTGTCGGTGCTCCTCCTGGCCGTCTCCCTCACCGTGCTTCTCAGCATTCGGCTGGCGCCGTCACGGCTCGCCGGCCTGCCGGGCCGTGTTCGACGCGCTCCTCGGTAAGCGCCGCGGCGAGTTCCAGCTCGAGGTCGCCTTCCAGGCCGAGCCGGGCACGACCACGGTGCTGGTGGGCGAAAGCGGCGCGGGCAAGACCACCGTGCTGCGCCTGGTGGCCGGCCTCGACCGGCTCGACCGGGGGCACGTGACGGTCGGCGCGCAGCACTACGCCGACGCCGAGCGGAGCGTGCACCGGCCTCCCTGGGAGCGCGACATCGGGTACGTGCCCCAGGACTACGCGCTGTTCCCCCATCTGTCGGTCTTCGAGAACGTCGCGTTCGGCCCCCGGGCCAGTGGCATGCCCGGACACCGGATCCAGTCAGCCGTCATGGACGCGCTCACCCTGGTCGGCATTCCGGAGCTCGCGCGCCGGCGCCCGCACGAGCTTTCGGGCGGGCAGCAGCAGCGCGCGGCGCTGGCGCGGGCCCTCGCGCTCCAGCCCGCGGTGCTGTTACTGGACGAGCCGCTCTCTTCGCTCGACCTGCAGACCCGCCGTGCGCTGCGGGTCGAGCTTCGGGCGTTGCTGGCCCGCCTGCCCTGTCTGACGCTATACGTCACCCACAGTCCGGTGGAAGCGCTGGTGCTGAGCGACCAGATCGTCGTGCTGGATCAGGGGCGGGTGGCCCAGGCCGGCACGCGGGAGGCGCTGCTCCGCTACCCCCGCACGTCGTTCGTGGCGGAGCTGGTCGGAACCAATCTGTTCGTGGGTCGGCCGATCATGACTCCGGGAACGGAGCCGGCCATCCGGACGCCGGAAGGCATGGTCGAGATCATGGAGACCGGCGGGCCCGGCGCGGCCTACCTGACCGTGAGCCCGCGGGAGATCACCCTCTCCCTCCGCCCCCCCGACACGAGCGCGCAGAACGTGTTCGCGGGGAATGTGATCGAGCTGGTGCCCGAGCCGCCGGGCGGCGAGCGGGTCCGGGTGGTGCTCAACACCCGACCCACGCTGGTGGCCGAAGTGACCCGGGAGGCGGTGGCCGCGCTCTCCCTCGCCGACGGCACCTGGGTCTACGCCGCGTTCAAGGCCACCGGGGTGCACCGGTACGCCTGAGTGCCGCAGGGAGTCCTCCCGCTCTGGCCTCCGCCCCAGCGGCAGGGTACCCTTGGGCAACTTCGTATCGAGCACCGGTGACCCACCTCGCTGACCGTCTTGCCCCCTTGGCGAACCGCTACCCCGTGGAGCGCGAGCTGGGTCGCGGCGGGACGGCCACGGTCTATCTGGCGCACGACCTCCGGCACGATCGGCCGGTCGCGCTCAAGGTGCTTCACCCGGAGGTCACCCCGCTGCTGGGGCCGGAGCGCTTCGTGCGCGAGATCCGGCTCGCGGCGCGCCTGCAGCATCCCCACATCCTGCCGCTGTTCGACTCGGGCGAGACCGACGGGCTGCTCTGGTACACGATGCCCTACGTCCAGGGTGAATCCCTCCGGGCCCGGCTCATCCGGGAGCAGCGGCTGCCCCTGACCGACGCGCTGGAGATCGCCCGCCAAGTCGGGGCCGCGCTGGCGTACGCCCACCGGCAGGGCGTCGTCCATCGGGACATCAAACCCGAGAACATCCTGATGCATGAGGACGGCGCGCTGGTGGCCGACTTCGGCATCGCCCGCGCGCTCGATGCGGCCGGCCCCGACGGGCTCACGGTGACGGGTCTGGTCCTGGGCACACCGACCTACATGAGCCCCGAGCAGGCCGCGGGCGAGCGCGTGGTGGACGGACGCAGCGATCTCTTCGCGCTCGCCTGCACCGTGTACGAGATGCTCGCCGGGGAGCCGCCGTTCGGCGGCGACACCCCGCAGAGCCAGCTCATCAACCGCTTCACCCAACCGGCGCCGAGTCTCCGGACGCACCGCCCGGAGGTGTCCGCGGCGCTGGACCAGGCACTGCGCCGCGCGCTCGCCCGCGAACCGGTGGCCCGGTTCGACTCGGTGGCGGACTTCCTGGTCGCGGCCAGCGTCCGGTCACCCGACACGACCGCGGAGCGTGCGTTGCCGGAACCGGAGCCGAGCACGCCGCGCTCGATCGCGGTCCTGCCCTTCACCAACCTCAGTCCCGACCCGGAAAACGAGTTCTTCGCCGACGGGATGACGGACGAGCTGATCAACGCGCTGGCCAAGGTCCAGGGACTGCACGTGGTCTCGCGCACCACCGCCTTCGCCTTCAAGAACACCACGACCGACGTCCGCACCATCGGGAGCCGGCTCTCGGTCGGCGCGGTGCTCGAGGGCACCGTCCGCCGGATGGGCCGCCGGCTCCGGCTGAGCGCCCAGCTGGTGGACGTGCGCACCGGGTTCCACCTCTGGTCCGAGACCTTCGACCGCGAGCTGGAGGACGTCTTCGCCATTCAGGATGAGGTCTCCCGGGCCATCGTCGCGATCCTGCAGGTGCGGCTGCTCGGATCCAGCCAGTCCACGCTGGTGCGACCCGCCACGACCGACCTCGAGGCCTACACGCTGTACCTCAGGGGACGCCAGCTCTGGAACCGCCGCTCCGTCCCCGACCTCCTCCGGTCGGTGGACTTCCTGGAGCAGGCGCTGGCGCGAGATCCGAACTACGCCCTGGCCCACGCCGGACTGGCCGACAGTCACGCCCTGCTCGGGTTCTACTGCGTCCGGCGGCCGGTCGAGGCCTTCGGCGACGCCAAGCGCGCCGCGCTCCGGGCCCGCGCGATCGAGCCCGCCCTGGCGGAAGCCCGCCCGGCGCTGGCCTACGTCGCCATGTATCACGACTGGGACTGGGAGGCCGCCGAGCGGGAGTTCCGGGATGCGATTCGGCTCAATCCCGGCTACGCCACCGCGCACCAGTGGTACGGGAACTTCCAATCGGTCCTGGGCCGGGTCGAAGGCGCGCTGGCCAGCTTCCAGCGCAGCGTGGCGCTCGACCCGCTGGGCGGGATCCGGCATGCGGCGCTGGGATGGGGGTACTACTTCGCCCGCCAGTACGAGCAGGCACTCGACCAGTGCCGTCGTGCGATCGAGATCGACCCCGAGCTGCCGGTCGCGCATCACTGGCTGGCCCACGTGAGCGAGGAGCTGGGCGACTGGGACACCGCCGAGGTGGCCATGCGGCGCACCGTTGAGCTCAGTGCGCGAGACGGCGCCAGCCTCGCGTCGCTCGCCACCACCATGGCCCGGCGCGGGGACCGCGAGCAGGAAGCGCGGGCGCTCCTGGCGGAGCTCGACCGCCTCCGGCAGACCTCATATGTCTCCGCCTACGACTTCGCGATGACCCATGCAGCGCTGGGGGAGATCGACGTCGCGCTCGACTGGCTGGAGCAGGCCTACGAGGAGCGCACCCACCGGATGGCCTTTCTCCGGGTGGACCCGCGGATCGATCGGCTGCGGGACCAGCCCCGCTTCGAGGCGCTGCTCCGCCGGATGGCCTTTCCCTAGCTCATCCCGCCGGGAACGAGACGCGGTCCTCCCGGTTCGGCCCATGTCGAAAGCCGGCGGCCTCCCGGTCGAGCAGCTGCCACTCGGTCCACGGCGTTCCCACCCGCGCGCACCAGGCGTGGCGAATCTCGTTGTCGGTGCCGAGGACGAAGGCCTCGAGTCCTTCGGTGTAGCTCTGCTGGCCCAGCACCGCGCGGGCGTCGCCATGCAGGTCCAGCCACGGCATCCATCGCGCGAACGGCTGATTCTGATGGCGCACTCCCACCCGACCGTCGGGCCCGGTCACGAAGAGCGCGAGCCCGCCCGACGCCGTTCGGGCCACCGACAGACTTCGGGCCAGCCCGCCCAGGGACACCCAGTCGTGCCAGGGAGAGCCCGGGCGATCCTGCCAGCGGTGGTACACGGCTCCGTCCTGGCCCAGGACGAACAGGGCGAGTCCCGCCCGTCCCGCCACGGTGAGCGCGAGGTCCTCGACGCCGCCGCCCGGGCCGCCCAGACTCTCCCAGGGACTCCATTCCAGGGTCGGTTCACTCTGGCCGTGGCAGTACACGACGCCGTCGTGCGCGTAGCAGACGGTCGTGCCGTGTCGTGGGATGGCGGCCGCGGCCAGGTTTTCGGCGGGCCCGCCCAGGGGCTCCCACTCACTCCATGGCCCGAGCACGGACGGTTTCCAGACCCACCACACTCGCCCGGCCGACAGGGCGAACAGCACCGCGCCCCCTCGTGGAAGGGGAGCGACCCTGAGCTCCGAAGCCTGAAAGTCCCAGGCGTGCCGGACCCGGCCGGGGAGCTGATCATAGACCGCGACGCGATCGTCCAGCCCGATCACGGCGACCACCGTCCCGCCGTGGACCAAGCGCTTGGCATTCACGCCGGTAGCCTCCCAGGGGCCCCAGAAGCCGTCGGGTCCCCGCCGGATGAGGCGGACCTGATCCAAGAGGCCGAGTGCGTAGACCGAGGCGAAGCTGACGGAGAGTTGACGGGCCTTCATGTCGGGCTCCTATTCTCTGGTTTATCTATCTGATAACTAGAGTATTGTGCGGGCACGCTCCCGGCAAGCCCGCCGAGGGCTGACTCGGGGTGCGGCGTGACCGGCTCCCGTATATTCCCAGCCGTTGCGAACGTGGCGGAACTGGCAGACGCGCAGGACTTAGGATCCTGTCCCGCAAGGGGTCCGGGTTCGACTCCCGGCGTTCGCATGTAACGACTTAGGGCAGCGCCTCGGCGGTGCCCTTTTTTCACGATGTCCCTTCCCTATGTCCTTCGCTGACGAGATGCACTGGGGCCACCTGGAGGCTCGGTCGCCCACTGCTTCAGTCCCTGACCAGGAGCGGCTTCACCGCCGACAGCAGTTGCTCAGCCGTAAAGGGTTCGCGTAAGGTCGGGACGTCAGGCGGCAGACCATCCGGCGGCGCTTCCGGGCTATCCAGATTCTTGATATACAGGATGGGGAGCGTCGGCAGCCTTATTCGGACCTGACGGATAAGCTGAGGGCCGTTCAGTCCGGGCATGCTCGTATTGGTTATCAGGAGGTCGATGGTCCGAAGGTTTATGGCGAGTTCCAATGCGGCGAGCCCGTCGTACGCTTGGAAGACGCAATAATTCTCTTTTCGAAGCGTGTCGACGATCAGGTCCAGCAGTTCGCGTTTCCGGTGAGCGCAGACGATATGCGCGCCGGTGTGGAGGCGTGAGTTATGTGGCAATGTGGACCTTTGGACCCGGCGACGACGACCGGAAACGGCAGGGCGGTGGAGGGACCTCTTATCTCAATGTAGCACCCCGGTCCCGCCCGATGGACCTGCGGGTGTCACTGGCGTGTCCACGGCAGTCCACGGGTGACCACGCGCCGGCGATGCCAGCGGCGTATAGGTGTCATCGAGACGCTCAGGAGGCGTTCGTCGTTGGCGATCCATGCTCGGTCACCCCACATTGCAGTATTCCCATCCAGGCAGTTCCGTGACAGTAGTCGACTCGCAATTGGCCGAAGCGCTGCGTGACCGCTACGTACTCGAGCGCGAGCTCGGCCGTGGCGGGATGGCCGTGGTCTACCTTGCCCGGGACCTCAAGCACGACCGGCCAGTGGCTTTGAAGCTGTTGCTTCCGGAGCTCGCCGTCGCGCTGGGGGCCGACCGGTTCCAGCGGGAGATCAAGCTCGCCGCCCGCCTTCAGCACCCCCACATCCTCACTGTCCACGACTCGGGCGAAACAGACGGCCGGCTCTGGTTCACGATGCCGTACGTCGAGGGCGAGTCGCTCCGGGACCGGCTGCGGCGGGAGCAGAGGCTCCCGGTGGAGGAGGCGCTGCGGATCACGCGGGAAGCGGCCCAAGCCCTCCACTACGCCCACGAACATGGGGTCGTTCACCGGGACATCAAGCCCGAGAACCTGCTGCTGACCAAGGACGGCAGCACCCTGATTGCCGACTTCGGGATCGCGCGGGCGGTGGAGGGCGATGAGCACCTGACGAAGACGGGATCGAGCATGGGCACGCCGGCGTACATGAGCCCCGAGCAGGCGAACGGGGAGCCGGCAGATGCCCGCACGGATGTCTACTCGCTCGGGGCCGTGCTGTATGAGATGCTGGCCGGCAAGCCGCCCTTCACCGGCTCGTCCGCGGTGGCGATCGTAGCGAAGTGGCTCACAGAGCCAATCCCCAGCGTCCGGGCCACGCGGCCCGATGTGTCGGAGGATGTCGACCAGTCGATCCAGCGGGCCCTCGCGCGGTCCGCCCCGGACCGCTTCGCCACGGCGGCCGAGTTCGTCCGGGCGCTTCAAGGAGCGACAAGCGGTTTCACGCCCGTTCCGCCTCCCGTTGTTGTGCCGGCCCCCGCAGCCGCCAGGCGCTGGCGCGTGCCGTTGGCGGCCGGTGTGTTGGGGGTCGCCGTCGTCGCAGGCGCGCTCTTCGCCAGGCACCGCACCCACGCGGGCGTGAGCGAGAGCGCCGGGCCCAAGCTGCTGGCGGTCCTCCCGTTCGAAAACCTGGGCGACTCGGCCGATGCATATTTCGCCGACGGGGTCACGGAGGCCGTGCGGGGCAAGCTCTCGCGCCTCGCGGGTCTGGACGTCATCGCCCGGGGCAGCTCCAATCAGTACCGGCACACCACGAAGGCGCCGCAGGAGATCGCGCGCGAGCTGGGCGCCGACTACCTGCTGACGGCCACGGTGCGATGGGAGAAGGCGCCGGGCGGCGGGAGCCGGGTTCGGGTCACTCCCGAGCTGGTGGACGTGAGGCCCGGGCGTGCCCCGCGCACGCGGTGGCAGGATTCGTTCGATGCCTCGCTGACCGACGTGTTCCAGGTACAAGCCGACATCGCGACGACGGTGGCCGGTGCGCTCGATGTGGCACTGGGTGACAGCGCGCGCCGTGACCTGACAACCCAGCCGACTCACAACCTGGCGGCGTACGACGCCTTCCTGAAAGGCGAAGCCGCAACTCAGTCGATGGGGGTATACCTTCCGTCGAGTCTGCGGCCGGCCATCGGCTTCTACGAGCAGGCGGTGGCGCTCGACTCGTCGTTCGTCACGGCCTGGATGCAGCTCGCCCGTGCCCGCTCCCTTCTTTACATCAACGGCACTCCCACGCCTGAGCTGGCGGCGCAGGCCCGCCAGGCGGCAGACCGGGCCCAGGCGCTCGGTCCGGGCCGGCCCGACGGTCCACAGGCCCTGGGGACGTACTACACGTTCGTGGTGGGAGACAACCGGCAGGCGCTCGCGGCATACGAGGCCGGACTCGAGCTGGCGCCGAACAACGTCGACCTGCTCTGGTCGGTGGCCTCGGCTGAGCAGCGCCTGGGCCGTTGGGACGCGGCGCTCACGCACCTCACCAAGGCAGGTGCCCTCGACCCGCGCTCGGCCAACCCGCCGCGACTCATCGGGACCACACTAACCTTGCTGCGGCGCTACCCCGAAGCCCAGGCTGCGCTGGACCGGGCCCAGACACTCGCCCCCACCAACCTTCCTGTCATCGCGTTC
>DASSML010000235.1:0-2874 GCA_035688895.1 Gemmatimonadales bacterium | reverse complement strand
GGTGACTCCGTCCTCCACCAGGATATCGCCGGCGAAGAGGACCCGCTCGGCCGGCAGCCACACCATCAGGTCGCCGGCCGAATGCCCGGCACCCGGGTGGGTCACCACGATGGTCCGGCCGCCGAGTCGGAGCGTGTCCGCCTCGGTGACCGGGCGATCGGGGGTATCGGCGAACTCGAAGCCCCGCATGGCGTCGAGGCCCACCACCCGGACCCAATCGGCGATCAGCGCGTCCTCACCTCCCTCGGAGGCGAGCACCCTGCGATCCGGATGGGCGATGATCCGGGCTCCCGCCCGCTTGAACACGATGGCGCCGAAGTGGTGATCGGGATGATGATGGGTCAGGACCAGCCAGCGAACCGGCTGGTCGGTCGTGCGCCGGATGGTGCGGAGGAGCCGCGCGCCGTCCCGAGGGCTGGCCAGCGCATCCACGACGACGACACCCGCCGAGGTCACGATGAAGCCCGCGTTGGGCCGGCCCTCGACGCCCCGGCCGGTGTCTCCGACCACCGCGAATACTCCGGGCGCCAGCTCGCGAACGGGATAGTTGCCGGTGTCGGCCTGGAACCGGGGCTCGGCCGCGAGCAGCGGGACGGCGAGCAGGAGGGATGCGATCAGGCGGCGGTAAAGGCGATGGGCACCGACTGACGGTAGACTCCGCCCTTGTTGTCGGTCCACACCATGGTGAGCGGACCTTCCTTGTCGGCCTTGAGGGTGAAGCTGATCACCGGGTCGCGGCTCACGCCCGAGGTCCAGGTGAATCGGGCGACCTGCTCGTCCCCGTAGGTGATCACCACGTCCTTGATGAACCAGGCCGGAATCGGCTTGCCTTCCGCGGTCCGGAAGAATCCGGTGTCCATCGGATGCGAGATGATCGAGTTCACCGTGATGATCTCGCCCCGGCCGATCCGGTCCGGCACCTTGATGCGCGCGTCGCCGACCGTGCTCATCAGCCGCATCCGTTGAGGGTGACGTTCACGCGCGCATAGGCGGCCCAGAGCTCGCCGGTGCTGGTCTCCGCGATGGCCCGAACCCAGGTCGAGCGCTTCATCTTGATCCTGGTGGAGAGCGACACCGTCCCCATTGCCGGCGAGAGCTCGTACACCGCCAGGTGGGCGTCGGGGTTGAAGTCCACCACCAGGTGCACGGCCTTCACGTAGCGGTCGGCCGTCATGGGAAGGTCGCTCTCGATGATCAGCGGCACTACTCGCCCGTCCTCGGCCGCGGTGGGCATGTCGAGCGAGAGGTGACCCCGGGTGATCGGCCGCCCCCGGCTGATGTCCTGGAGGATCTTGGCGACGATCTCGTTGGGCACCTCGGGGTCGTCCGGACCGGCACCGGAGACGGCGGCGAGCAGCCGCTCGCCCTGGTCCAGGGCGCCGGAGCCGAGCAGTCCGGTGGCCGCGAGCGCGGCTGTTCGCAGAAACGTGCGGCGGGACGACGGGTCCGGCGTCGCCATAGGGATCCTCCGGGGAACCTGCGGGTGCCTCGGACGTAACCTCGACCCCCATAAGGCGAGAGTCAAGCAAGGCCGGACGTTCCGGCTCGACCCTTGCCGGCACCCGCCCGGTTCGGCTCGGTCCAGGCGCCCTGCAACTTGTGTCACCGAGAGCGAGTTACTACTTTAAATCCTTCAGCCACAAAGTGATGTGGGGACTCTCCTCACTTCCTCTATGTGCCGAGGCACCGTGGATACACAAGAGCTTCAATCTGTCGCGCTCTTCGAAAAGTGCCGCCAATTCACCAAGGCGCGCGAGCTCCAGGCCGTCGGTCTCTATCCGTACTTCAATCCGATCTCGGAGTCGGAAGACACTGTAGTCGTCATCGATGGCCAGAAGCGGATCATGCTGGGGTCGAACAACTACCTCGGCCTGACCCATCATACCAAGGTCCTCGAGGCCGCCACCCGGGCCCTGCACCGCTACGGCTCCGGCTGCACCGGCAGCCGGTTCCTCAACGGCACCCTGGACCTCCACGAGCAGCTCGAGGGCGCCCTGGCCGAGTTCCTCGGCAAGGAATCCTGTCTGGTCTTTTCCACCGGGTATTCCGCCAACCTGGGCCTCATCTCCGGGCTGGTCGGCCGGGGGGAGGTAGTCTACCTCGACAAGCTCGACCACGCCTCCATCGTGGACGGCGCCAAGATGTCCTACGGCGAGACCGAGCGGTTCAACCACGGCGACCTCGCCAACCTGGAGCGCCGCATGGAGCGCAACGGCTCCAGCCGCGGATCCATGATCATCGTGGACGGCGTGTACTCGATGGAGGGGAACATCGCCGACGTCCCCGCCCTGCTGCGGGTGGCCCGCAAGTTCGGCTCGGCGCTGGCGCTCGACGACGCGCACGCGCTCGGCGTGCTGGGCCCCAATGGAGACGGCACCGCCGCCCATTTCGGGATGATCGACGAGGTGGACATCATCGCCGGCACCTTCAGCAAGTCGCTGGCGTCGATCGGCGGCTTCGTGGCCGGCTCCGAGAACGTGATCCACTATCTCAAGCATCATAGCCGGCCGCTCATCTTCACCGCGTCGCTGCCGCCGGCCAACACGGCGGGCGTGCTGGCTGCGCTCCGGGTGCTCCAGGACGAGCCGGAGCGCCGCGAGCGGCTCTGGGCCAACACTCGCCGGCTGCAGGAGGGGTTCCGCTCGCTCGGGTTCGACATCGGCCCCACCCAGACGCCGATCGTGCCGGTGCTGATCGGGCCGCTGGAGAAGACCTTCCTCATGTGGCGCCGGTTGTTCGACGCCGGGGTGTTCACCAACCCCGTCGCCCCGCCGGCGGTGCCGCCGTCGCAGTGCCGGCTGCGCACCAGCCTCATGGCGACGCACACCTTCGATCAGATCGACTTCGCGCTGGATCAGTTCGCGCGCATCGGCC
>DASSML010000234.1:0-3156 GCA_035688895.1 Gemmatimonadales bacterium | reverse complement strand
CACCACATTACCCCGTCGCGTCATCGCAATGTCCTCCATCATGGGTTTGTGTGAACTGCCTTCTCTGATGGCTGCGCAGCCTGTTTATGGCGGCGGACGCGCGCATCCGGGGACTCTTCTTCCTCCCCGATCGGGTAGTGCTCGCGCGCCCGCTGTTCCCCTCGCGCGCCCCCGTGGGCCGGGGATCGCGCGGGGGGTGGGTGACCCGGAAGGCCGCGTCAGTGCGCGCCGCACCACTCAGGATGTAGTAGTCGAGCTCGGACATGCGGGCGGGCACTGCGGTGGCCGGTAGGGTCGCCCGCCCCCGCGCGATCCTCGATCCGCGACCTCAACCCGCACGCTCCTCTTGACACCCGACAGGAGGGTGGCATCTTCCTGTCGACAACCGGTAGGAGCACCTTCCGAAGCCGGAGCTCGCATGCCGAGAGCCCCATCGCCCGACGTCCTCCAGGGCACGCTGGACCTGCTCGTCCTCAAGACCGTCGCCGTCGAGCCGATGCACGGCTGGGGCATCGCCCAGCGGATCCAGGAGCGCTCCGAGCAGGCGCTCGAGGTGGGCCAGGGCTCGTTGTACCCCGCCCTGATGCGCCTCGAGCGCCGGGGCTGGATCGCGGGGAGTTGGGGCACCACCGAGAACAACCGCCGGGCGCGCTACTATCGCCTCACTCCGCTGGGCGCGAGGCACCTCGCCCGGGAGACCGAGAGCTGGCGCCGCTACGCCCGCGCGGTCGAGCTCATCCTCGCGGCCACGTGAGCGGGAGCATCGTGGCCGCCTGGCTCGCCGACCTCCGCGGCCGTGCCCGAGCGCTGCTCCGCCGCCCGGCCATCGAGCGGGACCTCTCCGACGAGATTCGTTTCCATTTGGAGATGGAGACCGAAGCGAACATCCGCCGCGGGATGCCGCCCGACGAAGCGCGCCGTGCGGCGGTACTCGCGTTCGGATCGGTGGAGCGCGCGCGGGAAGAGCACCGCGATGCCCGGGGCACCCGCCTGCTCGAGGATGGCGTCGCCGATCTCCGCTGGGCCAGGCGCTGGCTGGCGCACCGGCCCGGGTTCACGCTTGCGGTGGTGCTCACTCTCGCGCTCGGTGTCGGCGGCACCACCGCAGTCGTCTGCGTGGTGGACGGCGTCCTCCTCCGGCCGCTTCCCTACCCCGAGGCCGAGCGTGTTGTCGCCGTATGGTCGCTGACCCGCGGGGAGACCGAGCCGTGGGCCAGCTCTCCACCGGACTTCCGCATCTTCCGCGATCGGGCGTCGAGCTTCGCGCGTCTGGGCGGCTACTACATCGGCCCGGCCAACCTGGTGATCGGCGGCGAGCCGGTCCGGCTGACCACAGGATTCGCGACTGCCGGGACGTTCGACGCGCTCGCGGTGCCGCCCGCCAAGGGGCGCACGTTCCGGGCGGATGAGGAGACCTCAGGACGCGATCGGGTCGCCGTCCTGAGCGACGGCACCTGGCGGCGGTGGTTCGGGGCTCGGCCGGACATCGTGGGCTCCACGATCGCGGTGAACGGCGCGCCGTACACCGTGATCGGCGTGATGCCCCCGTCGTTCCGCTTCCCCGAGCGCACCGCCGAGTTGTGGCTGCCGATGGCCTTCGCCCCGGGCGACGTGCTGGACACCCGCGGCAACTATTTCGTCTCGGTCGTGGGGCGGTTGCGTCCGGGCGTGAGCGTCGAGCGGGCGGAGCGCGAGCTGGCCGGCATCGCCGTCGGCATCGCGGGCGACGATCCGCAGGCCGCGATACGCTCGGCCCGCGTGGTCTCCCTGCACGAGCAGACCGTCGGCGATGCGCGGCGTCCGTTGCAGCTCCTGCTGGGCGGGACCGGGCTGCTCCTGGCCATCACCTGCGCCAACGTGGCGGGCCTGGTGCTCGCGCGCGGCGCTACGCGCGGCCGAGAGCTCGCGCTCCGCGCCGGCCTCGGCGCCACCCGTGGCCGCCTGGTGCGCCAGCTTCTCACAGAGGGTCTCCTGCTTAGCCTGGCCGGCTCGGCGGCCGGACTCGCCGTGGCCTGGGGTGCCCTGCAGCTGCTGCGCACGCTGGGCCCGGCCGATCTCCCCCGGCTCGACGAAGTCGCCCTCGACAGCCGAGTCCTGGCGGCGACGGCGCTGATCACGGTCGCGACCGGACTCGGGTTCGCACTGTTGCCGGCCTTGCGGCTCACCGGCGGCGCGCACCATGACGAGCTCCGCGGCGGCGCGAGACTGGCCGGCGCCGCGGGTCACCGGCGTCTCCGGCGGGTCCTCGTCGGCGGCCAGGTGGCCCTGACCCTGGTGCTGCTGGTCGGCGCAGGCCTCCTGCTCCGGAGCCTGCTTGCGCTCACCCGGGTGGATCCGGGCTTTCGCTCGTCGGGCGTGGTCACGGCGTCGCTGCCGCTCCGCCCCCACGCCGGCGTCGCCGCGGCACGCACCTGGCGCTTTGCCGACGAGCTGCTGGAGCGCATCGAGACGCAGCCGGAGGTCGAGTCTGCCGCGCTCACATCGGGTCTCTCGCTGAGAGGCGGCGGCTGGGGAAAGATGGTGAGCTTCGGCGACCGGCCACCCCCCGAGTCGCGCGACCAGGTTCCGGTGGTGAGCTATCGGCTGGTGAGCCGGGACTACTTCCGCACGCTGGGCGTGCGCCTTGTCGCGGGCCGGGCGTTCGACCAAGGTGACCGCGACGCCGGGACGCCGGTCGCGGTCATCAACGAGTCGATGGCGCACCGCTTCTGGCCTGGCCGCGATCCAATAGGAACGACAATCTGGATGGGCCCGCCGGAAGCGATGGTCTCGAGCATCGTCCCCGCAGGGTTTCGCTTCCCCCGCCTCACCGTGGTCGGCGTCGTGGCCGACGAGCGGTTCGAGTCGCTGGACCGGCCGCCGGAGCCGGAGGTATACCAGCTCTACGCCCAGACCGCCGAGACCCCCTCCACCCTTTACCTGGCCGTACGCACCCGGGGCGAGCCCACGCTCGTGATCCCGAGCCTTCGCGCGGCGCTCCGGGAGGTGGATCCAACGATTCCCCTGGCCGAGATAGCGACGGCAAGTGAGTTGATTCGCGAATCGGGCGCGCGCCGACGCTTCGGCGCGGTGCTGGTCTCCGGCTTTGCCGCGCTCGCGCTCGCCCTGGCGCTGGTCGGTGTCTACGGTGTGGCGGCCCAGTTCGTCGCCCAGCGC
>DASSML010000233.1:0-31931 GCA_035688895.1 Gemmatimonadales bacterium | reverse complement strand
CGGGTGAACTTGACGGCGTTGGCCAGCAGCTGCTCTACCGCGATACGCATCAGGGCGGGATCACCCTCCACCACCGGCAGCTCGCCGATCTGCCAGTCGAGCACCCGCCCCTCGACCGCGGCCTCGGCCTGGAAGTGGCCGACCAGGTCCTCCACCAGGGTGGTGAGATTCACCTCCCGCCGCATCATGTCCTGCCGGCTCACCCGGCTGAAGTGCACCAGGTCGTCCACCATCGCGGCGAGCCGCGCCGCGCCCTCGCTGATGCGGCGGGCGTAGTGCTGCGCGGAGGAGTCGAGCGTCGGACCGCCGTCCTCCAGCAACAGCTGGGCGAATCCGCCGATGTGCCGCATCGGCGCGCGCAGGTCGTGCGACACGCTGTAGAGCAGCGACTCGAGGTCGGCCGTGGCGGCCCGCAGGGCCGCCCCGCGCTCGGCCGCCCGGCGCTCCAGCTCGCCGGTGCGACGGGAGAGCTCGTCGCGCAGGCGGGCGTGCTGGATGCCGATCGCCAGCGGTGTCGCGATCTCCAGGGCGATCTCCCGGTGCTCGGCGTCGAAGCCCGAGGGGGTCGAGGACGCCAGGTTGATCTCGCCGATCGCCTCGCCGTCCACCAGGAGCGGCACCGACAGGACGCTCCGGAGCCCCTCGGCGATGAGCTGCCGGAAGATCGACGGCGGCTCCTGGAGCGTGGTGATGTCGTCGCTTGAGCGGACCGTGCCCCCGCGCAGCACCTCGATGGGGGAAAGGCTGTCCAGCAGCAGGGTGGAGGTCGAGAGCGGCGCCGCGCCGGAGAATCCGGCCAGGAGCTGCGCCTGTCCCCTGGACGGGTCGAACAGCACCACGGTGCAGCGCTGGCAGGGCACCATCCGGCGGATCCGGCCCAGGGCCGCCCGGCCTATCTCGGCGGGAGAGCGCGCGGCCAGGATCGCCTGATCCATGTCGTGCAGCATGCCGAGGCGGTCGGCGGAGCGGCGGAGCCGCTCCTCGGCGCGTTTGCGCTCGGTGATGTCGGTGACCATTCCGACCGAGCCGATCGTCACCCCGTCCCGCCGCACGATCGGGCTGGCCGAGGCCAGTCCCCACAACTCGCTCCCGTCGCGGCGGCGGAACCGGAGATCCACGCTCTTGCCGCCCGAAGCCGGCTGCGCGAGGGCCCGCTGGGCGGCGGGCCGCGACGCGGGGTCGAGGAAGTCGAAGACCGGTCGCCCCAGCATCGCCCCGCTGGGATGCTCCAGCAGCTCCGACATCCGCTGGTTGACGTAGGTCATGGTGCCCCGTTCGTCGGCCACCCAGATCCCTTCCTGCGCCACGTCCACCAGCTGCTTGAAGCGTTGCTCGCTCTCCTGCAGGGCATTGGTCCGCTCCTCCAGGCGCGCCTGCCGTGCCTCGTAGGCCGCGGCGTGGCCCAGGGCCGCGCCCATGAGCCCGCCCAGCAGCCTGAGCGCCTTGGCGTCGCGATCGGTGAAGGCGTTCGGCTGGGGCGACACCACCTTGAGCACCCCGATGGTCCGCTGTTCGTCCTTGAGCGGCGCCACCAGGAGCGAGCGGATGGCCAGGTCGCGATAGCGGGTGTGCTCGATCCGGGGGTCGCTCCGGGCGTCGTCCGAGCGCTGCAGCTCGCCGGTGCGGATGGTGAGTCCGCTCAGGCTGCCCTTCACCGGCAGGCGCGGAGCCTCGAACCCGATGAATACCTGGGGCACCAGCTCGTCGCCTTCGAGCGACTCGATCACCGCGCCGCTCGCCCCGGTGAGGCGCTGGCTCCGCTCCGCGATCACGTGCCGCACGGTCTGGGAGTCGAGCCCGGCCGCCGCGACCGCCTGCTGCACCTCGATGACGGCCTGGAACAGCTCGGTGTCGATCCGCATCTCGGCTTCGGCCAGCTTCCGCTCCGTGATGTCGAACTCGGTGCCGAGGTAGCCGATCTGGCGGCCCGACTCGTCGCGCAGGGGCTCCCAGCTGCTCGAGGTCCAACGGATCTGGCCGTTCCGGGTCACGACCCGATACTCCTGGTCCCGGAGGGAGCCGCCCTGGGCCAGCCGGTCCCACTCCGCCAGCAGGGCGGGGCGGTCGTCGGGATGGATGTACTGCAGGAACTCCTGATCCTGCAGGTCCTCGGCGGGGTGGCCGGTCAGGCGCTCGAAGGCCGGATTGACGAAGGTGAGCCGATGCTGGAGGTCATACGCCACCACACCTTCCCGCATGGTGGCCGTGACCGTGGCCAGCTGGCTCCGGGCTGACGTGGTCTCGGCACGGCTCTGCCGGAGCCGGCGGATCCGGCCCACCAGGAGCACGAGCAGCAGCAGGCTGAGGAGGAGAGCCGCGCCCGCGATGGCAGCCAGGCGGAAGGGGGGTAGGCTATCGATCAGGTCGGAAACGGAAGGGACCACGGATCGGACCTTTGGACGCAGGAAAGGGCCAAGGTGCAGGCCACTTGCCCGAAGATACACTCGTCCGGGGGGACCGGCGAGCGAGTCTCAGCCCGAGCGGGCGGCCGCTTCCGGGGTCCCCAGGGCCCGGCGTACCGACCGCAGCAGCCGGTCGAGGGAGAAGGGTTTCTCTAGGAAGGTCGTCCCCGGCTCGAGCATCCGGTGCCGGGCCAGGGAGCCTTCCGCCGTCCCGGAGACGTAGAGCACCTTGATGGCCGGACGGTGGATCCCGAGCCGCGCCGCCAGCTCCCGGCCGCTCACCCGAGGGAGGTGTACGTCGGTGATCAGCAGATGGATATGGCCCGCGTGGCGGTCCGCCAGCGCGGTCGCCGACTCGGCATCGGTGGCCGTCAGCACGGTATAGCCCTCCCGCTCCAGCACCCTCCGCCCCAGCTCCCGCACCTGCTCCTCGTCCTCCACCAGCAGGATCGTTTCGGTGCCGCCCAGGGACTCGGGCTTGGGGGCCGGTCGCTCGGCGGAGGCCTCGAGCCGAGGCAGGTAGAGCGTGAAGGCGGTCGCCCGGTCGGGTTCCGGGTCCAGCGCGATGTAGCCGCCGCTTTGCCGGACGATCGCTTGGGCAGCGCGCGCGTCGCCGGGGCTGACCGCGCCGCCGGCGGGCAGCACCAGAGGGTCGAGCAGGCGCTCGAACGCCTCCCCGTCGATCGTCGAGCCGCTGGCCCGCACGGTGAAGGTGACGAACGCCCCGGGCCTGAGTCCCTCCCGCGACGCAGCGAGGCGCTGGTCTACCTGGAGCCGGCCGGTGCGGAACTCGAGCCGGCCCCCGTCGGGAAGGCCGTCGCGGGCGCTGGTTGCGACCTCGAGCAGCATTTCCTCCAGCTGGCCCGGGTCGGCCAGGACCGGCTCGAGGTCCGGCTCGAGCGTCGCAACCACCTCGATCCGGCTTCCAACGATGCTTCGGATGGCGCTCACCGTCCCGCTCACCAGCCGATTGAGGTCCAGCGCGCGCGGGGTCAGGACCTGGCGCCGGCTGAAGGCGAGCAGCTGGCGGGTGAGCCCCGCGGCGCGGTCCGCGGACTCTTCGATCCGGGTCACGTCGCTCCGCGCCTCGGGCGAGAGCGTCGGATCCTCGAGCAGCAGCGAGACGTGTCCCAGGATCCCGGTGAGCAGGTTGTTGAAGTCGTGCCCCACACCGTGGGCCAGCTGGGCCAAGCCCTCGGCGCGCTGCAGCTGCCGGATCCGCTGGACCCGCTGACGCCGGTCGGTGACGTCCTGGCTGACGCCGACCAGTCCGGCAAAGCTCCCACCGGCGCCGGGTCGGGGAACGGCCGTGTCTTCGACCCAGCGGTATTCGCCGTCGGCGCGCCGCAGGCGGTACTCCGCCGTGTAGCCCCGGCGCTCGCTCGCCGCCTGGCGTCGGGCCTCACGCACGGCACCGCGGTCGTCGGGGTGAACCGGCTCGGTCCAGCCCCAACCCGCCTCCTGGTCGGCGGGCCGGCCGGTGAAGGCCAGCCGTCGGCTGTTGTTGTAGTCGGTCTGCCCGTCCGGATCGGTGGTCCAGACCATGACCGGGAGAGCGTCGTAGGCGGCGAGGGTGTCGGACACGGCGATAATCTCGCCCCGCGGTCCGGGAGTCAGCAAGCCGAGCGCTGGCGGCGGCTTGGGTTGGCCGGTAGTCTTTGGCGCATGTCATTCCTGGATACCGAGCGCCAGCGGGCTGCCTGGCTCATCCTGGCGCTGGGGCTGGGACTTCTCTGGGTCCTCTGGCCGTTCGGCACCGGGCTGCTCGGCGCGGTGGTGCTGTACGTGGTGTTCGCGCCCCTGCACCGCGTCATGAGCCGGTGGATCCGGCCCGGGGCCGCGGCCGGCGTCGCGGTGCTGCTCGGCCTCGTGCTGGTGCTGGGGCCCGGCATCTCTATCGTCGGCCTGGTGGCTAACCAGGCCCAGGACATGGCGACCGGGGTCATCCGGAGCCCGCTGCTCGCCCGGCTGAGCGAGGTCCGGGTCGGGCCGTACGCCGTGGGCGCGCAGCTCGAGTCGGTCGGGTCGCAGCTGGTGTCCTGGGTAGGGTCCAGTGCGGTCGGACTGATCGGCACGGCGACCCGGCTCGGCATCGAGCTCACCATCGCCTTCTTCGGGCTGTACTACCTCCTGGTCGAGCCCCATGGGGCCTGGCGCAGCGTCCGTCCGTTCATTCCGTTCTCCAGCGAGAGCGCCGAGGTCCTCCGGGAGCGCTTCCGCGACGTCACCTTCTCCACCCTGGTCGGCACCGGGCTCACCGCCGCGGTGCAGGGGCTGCTGGTGGCGCTGGGGTTCTGGGTGACCGGGCTGTCCAACCCGCCATTCTGGGGCGTGGTGACGTTCGTGCTCTCGATCCTGCCGGTGGTGGGGAGTGGGATGGTCTGGGGACCGGGAGCGGCCTCGCTCGCGATGGACGGCCGCTGGGGGGCCGCCATCGGACTCGCGATCTGGGGCGTGGTGGCGGTGGGCAACGTGGACAGCCTCATCCGCCCCTTCGTTGTTCGGCGCTGGGCTCGTATCCACCCCTTCGTCACCATCATCGGAGCGTTTGGCGGACTGCGCTACTTCGGCCTGCTCGGGCTGCTCATCGGCCCCCTGGCGATCTCCTATTTCTTCGAGCTCATCCGGATGTACCGGGCGGAGTACCTGGAAAGCGACCACGAGGCGCCGGTCGCCACCGTTTTCTAGGGCGTCGAGCCCGGGCTCCTCGGACAAGGGACTACACGACGAAGGCGGGAGGCCCGAGCGGGCCTCCCGCCTTCGCTACTGCAGGGTGACCGGAGCCTAGTTGGTCCGGGTCAGCTCCACCCGTCGGTTCTGCGCCCGGCCTTCCGCCGTCTTATTGGAGGCGATCGGCTTGGAGGGGCCGAAGCCTTTGGAAGTCAGGCGATCTTCGGCGACGCCGTGCGCGATCAGGTACTGCCGCACGGCCTCCGCCCGCTGCTTCGACAGCCGGGCGTTGACCGCCGCGCTGCCGGTGTTGTCGGTGTGGCCGGCCACCTGGACCTTGATGCTGTCGTTGGCCACCAGCGACTCCGCCACGCCGTTGAGGATGGTCTCCGACTCCGGCGTCAGCGCCGTCTTGCCGGTCTCGAAGTTCACGCCCTCGAGGATCAACGTCTTCTTGGTCGCCTCGAACAGGACCTGGCAACCTTCGGCGTCGACCGCGGTTCTGATTGGCGTGTTGGGGCAGCGGTCGGCGGAGTCGACGACCCCGTCGCCATCGGTATCCAGCGGGCAGCCCTTCTCGTTCACCTTCTCGCCCGCCGGCGTGTTGGCGCAGGCATCCTTGTCGTCCGTCACGCCGTCCCCGTCGGCATCCTTGGGCAGCGAGCAGCCCTTCTCGTCCACCTGGTCGCCCTTCGGGGTGTCTTTGCACTGGTCCTTGTCGTCGGTGACGCCGTCGCCGTCGGCATCCTTGGGCAGCGAGCAGCCCTTCGCGTCGACCTGGTCGCCGGCGGGGGTATCGGCGCAGGCATCGGTGTCGTCGAGCACGCCGTCGCCGTCGCTGTCCTTCAGGGTGCAGCCCTTCGCGTCGACCTTGTCACCGGCCGGGGTGTTCTTGCACTCGTCGACACCGTCGACCACGCCGTCCTTGTCGCTGTCGCGGTTCGCGGCGCCGTGGTACCCAGGCATGAAGGCGAGCCCGGCCTCGACGCCATAGTTGAGGTTGTATCCGGCGCGGCCTTCGGGCACGTTGTTGGCGGGCGAGGGAATCCAGTCGACGTAGGTATCGATTCGGATGGAGACCACGTCGCCGGTGCCCAGCCGGAAGCCGATCTTCCCGTAGGGGCCGTCGTCGCTGATGTTGTCGCCGACGTCGGGCTTGTACATCGTGTGGGTGTAGCCCGCGCCGATCAGCGCGCCGAGTCCCTTGGAGCCGCCGGTGTTGTAGGCGAACCCGATGCGGAGAGGGATGTAGTCGACTTTGCCGTTGAAGGCGTCCGCTGGGACCCAGGCCCCTTCGCCCTCGATGGCGATCTTGTCCGTGACGAAGTAGCCGAGCCGACCGCCCGGACCCACTTGGGGCTGGTCGAATCTCAGCGAGTTGTCGAAGTAGGCGATATCGGCAAACGCCCCAATCTCGAGAACGCCCTTCTGCTGTGCGTGCGCGGCGGTCGAAACGGCCGCCAGAGCGGTACAGACCACGGTCAATCGACGCATCATCCCTCCTCCCGAAGACCAGCTACGCGGTGCGGCATTTCAGAATGGAACACGGGTCGCCCATTGGGCACCAATATATAGAAGTCCGTCGCCAAGCAACTACCTATCTTGGTGCATGTCACCCTCACAATTGCTCGTGTTTCGCCTCGTCACCGCCGCCGGCCTCGTCGCAGCGGCCGATCCCGGCACCGAGCTGCAGGTGCTCCGGGTCTCACCGGGAACGGACGCCGCGCCGACGGCGGCCGTAACCGTCACCTTCGATCGGCCGGTGGCGGGATCGCTCGACCGGAGCGTGGATCCCGAGGGAATCTTCCGGATCGAGCCTACGGTCCGCGGCCGGCTGGACTGGCGCGATCCGGTGACCCTCCGCTTCCGGCCCGACGCGCCCCTGCCGGCCGACGCCTCCTACACGATCACTGTCTCGGACCGCTTCGAGGCCATGGACGGGAGCCGGCTGCGGGTGCCCTACGTGCACCGCTTCCGGGTCCGCGGACCACGGATCCTCGCGTCGCAGCCGATCACCCAGGGTGGCGGCGCGCCGTTTCTCACCCCCGACACCCGGTTCGAGCTGGTGGTCGACGCGCCGCTCGACACCGCCCAGGCCAACGCGTCGGTCTACCTCGAGTTCAACCGATTCTGCCGCCAGGGCGGGGTCATCCGACTTCGGGTCGAGGATCAGCGCCCGGTGCGCGAGGACGACCGGTGGGATTTTCGCGAGGCCGGCGGGTGGGACCGGGACCGCGCCGCCGATCCGCTGCGACGCGTCGTGCGCTTGGCCCCTCGGACACCGCTCCCCCTCGCGTGTTCCGGCGAGCTGGTGGTCCCCTCCGCTTTCGACGACGCGGGACGCGCCTCCCCCCAGCGCTGGCCGCTGAGCACCTACGGCCCGCTGCGGGTGGTAAAGGCTGCCTGCGGATGGGAAGGACGTTACTGCCCCACCGGCCCCGTCACCCTCCGCTTCAGCACGCCGGTGCGCGGCGCGGACGTGATCCGACGGGTCCAGCTCCGTCCCTCGGCGGCCTTTACCGTGAGCGACACCGCCGACAGCCGCCCGGAATGGGTGCTGGAGACCGAGCTCCGGCCCCGCACCGGCTACGCCGTCGTCGTCGATCCCGCGCTCACCGACGCCTTCGGGCAGCGGCTCCGCGACAACCCCGTGGCCACCCTCAGCACGACCGGCTACGCGCCCTCGATCGACTACCCCTCCGGGCGGGCGGTGGTGGAGCGTGTCGGTGGCCGGACCTTCGGACTCAGCTTCGTCAACGTGGACACCCTGGAGGTGCTCACCGCGCCGGTTCCCGATTCGCTGGAGCCCGCCTTCCTCGCGCGGAGCGAATGGAACTGGCGCGAGCTCTGGCCCGCCCTTCGAGCCAGGGCCACCCGGAAGAAGATCGCGGTGCCCGGGGCGCGAGACCGGGTGCGGATCTACGGCGTGCCGCTCACGCCGCCCGAGCGCCGAGGCAGCGGCGGCCCGAGCCTGATGGCGGTACAGGTGACCGCCCCCGGGCTCGATTCGCTCTCCCGCGCGGCCCGGCCGATCGCCCTGCTCCAGGTGACCGATCTGGGTATCCACGCCCGGATCGGCGCGGAGGAGGGCGTCGTGTGGGTGACCGGAGCGAGCGACGGACGCCCCCGCCGCGGGACCGCCATCGTGCTGCACGACGCCTCCGGGCGGGAGCTCGCGCGGGCGGTGACCGACTCGCAGGGGATCGCCCGCCTGACCCGGTTCGCCGCTACGCCGCCAACCGAGGAGCAATCGTCCTACCGCTACGGCTTCCAGGGCTATGTAGTCGCGACCCTGGGCGACGACCGGGCCCTGCTCGGCATCAGCGAGTACGATCCGGACCTGAGCCCGTGGCGCTTCAACGTCGGTGCGGCCTGGGGCACCGCCCGGTTGCCGGTAGCCGCCGCGGTGTTCACCGAGCGGGGGATCTATCGCCCCGGCGAGCCGCTCTTCGCCAAGGCGATCGTCCGCACCGGCCCGCTTGGCGCGCTCGCCGCCCCGGCGCGCAGCGACTCGCTCCGCTGGATCTTCCACGATCGTGCCGACCAGGCCACCGGCGAGGCCGGTGTGCTGCGCGATACCACCGTCGGACTATCGGAGTTCGGCACCGCCGAGCAGCGCTTCCCGGTGCCGGCGGGCGCGGCGCTCGGCGAGTACGGCGTCTCGCTCCAGCTTAGGCGCGAGGGCCGCTGGCAGGACGTGGCCAGCACCTACTACCGGGTGGCCGAGTATCGGCCACCCGAGTTCCTGGTGGATGTGCGCGCCGACAGCGGGACGCGCTTCGCCGGAGACTCGGTGCACACCGCGGTCGAGGCCCGCTACCTCTTCGGCGCCCCGATGGGCCGCGCGGCGACCCGCTGGACACTCCGCCGGCAGAGCGTGGACGGCTGGGAGCTGGAGATCCCCGGGACGGACGGCTTCTACCTGGGCGAGACCGGCTGGTGGTACGAGGAGTACGATGCGCAGGCCTCCCAGGTCACGGTGCAGGCCGGCGGCACCGATACCCTCGACGCGGGCGGCCGTCTCGCGCTGACCCTGCCGGTCGGCCCGACTCAGCAGGGCAAGGCCTCGCGGGCCACCTTCGAGGCGACGGTCACCGACGTGAACCGGCAGACGGTGTCCGCGTCTACCTCGATCCTGGTGCATCCGGCGGCCTTCTATCTCGGCCTGCGCCCGGCCGGCAAGCGCTACTTCTGGACCGCGGGGGAGCCGACCGAGGTCGAGGTGATCGCGGTGCGCCCTGACGGCGGTCGGGTGAGCGGCGTCCACGTCGACGGAACCGTCGTCCGGCGCGAGTGGCACCAGGTGCGGCGCGAGCGCGCGGGGTACGCCGAGCTGGTGGGCGAATGGGTCTCCGACACGGTAGCCCGCTGTTCGCCGGTCAGCGCCGGCGACCCGGTACCCTGCCGGTTCACCCCACCGGCGGGGGGCTCGTACATCGTGACCGTGAGCGCCACGGACGAGCAGGGCAGGGAAGCGCGCAGCAGCGTCTACCACTGGGCGGTCGGCAAGGACTGGGTGCCCTGGAACGACGAGAGCCAGTTCAAGATGGACGTGGTCCCCGACAAGAGTCGCTACGCCGTGGGCGACACCGCGACCATCCTGTTCGCCTCGCCGTTCACCGGCGCGGAAGCGTGGATCACGGTGGAGCGCGAGGGACTGATCGAGCAGCGCCGGCTGCGCATCGCGAGCGGTACCACGACCATCTCGCTGCCCATCACCGAGGCGCTCGCCCCCAACGCCTTCGTCTCCATCGTGGTCGCGCGGGGACGGAGCGCCCCGCCGGGCCCGCTCGACGATCCGGGCCGCCCCACCATCCGGGTCGGCTACGCCGAGCTCCGGGTGACGCCGGAGCGGAAGCGGCTCGCGGTGACGCTCACCCCCGGCTCGACCGAGTACCGGCCGGGCGACACCGCGCGCGTCGCGCTCCAGGTGCGGGACGCCGCCGGCGCCGGCCAGCGGAGCGAGGTGACCCTGTGGGCGGTGGACGAAGGGGTCCTCGCGCTGACCGGGTACCGCACTCCCGACCCGATCGATCTGATCTACCGCCCTCGCGGCCTCGGCATGCGGCTCGCGAGCACGCTCACCAGCGTCACGCCGCAGGTGCCCGAGGGCATCAAGGGCAAGCGCGCGCCGGGCGGCGGCGGCGGGGCCGACGCGGCCGACATCCTGCGGTCCCGCTTTCAGACCACCGCGTTCTTTCTCGGGTCGGTGGTGACCGGAGCGGACGGTCGGGCCACGGCCGTCGCCCGGCTGCCCGACAATCTCACGACCTTCCGGCTCATGGCGGTGGCCGTGACGGCAGGCGACCGGTATGGGAGCGGCCAGTCGAGCCTGCTGGTGACCCGTCCGCTGGTGGCCCGGCCGGCGCTGCCCCGGTTCCTCCGCGACGGCGATCGATTCGCGGCAGGTGTGGTGGTGAACCGGCGCGACGCCGCCGCGGCCGAGGCGAGCGTCGAGGCCTCCGCCCGGGGGATCGAGCTCCGGGGCAAGCGGAAGCAGACGGTCCAGCTCGAGGCAGGCCGCGGCCGGGAGGTCCGCTTCGAGTTCCGGGCCCGGCCCGGCGACAGCGCCGGATTCCGCTTCGATGCTCGCTCGGGCCGCGACGCCGACGCCGTGGCGCTCGCGCTGCCGCTCCGGCCCTCGTCGCATCCGCGAGCGGTCACCGTGTCGGGCGTGCTGCGCGACAGCGCGCGCTCGACGATTCCGCTGCCGGTCGATGTAGACCCCGAGCGCTCCTCGCTCCAGCTCAGCCTCGGCTCCTCCCCGCTCGGCTTCATCCGGGGCGCTGCGCGCTGGCTGCAGGTGTATCCCTACGCCTGCTCCGAGCAGCTCTCGAGCTCGGCGGAGCCGTTGGTCGCGCTCTATCGCGCGGGGGCGGCGCTGGGCGCAGACACCGCGCTGGTGCATCGGGCGCGCAGGGATCTCGAGACCGTGGTCGCTACCCTGACCCACCGGCAGCGGGACGACGGCGGGATCGGCCTCTGGAGCTCCGCCGACTGGACCACGCCCTGGCTCACCGCCTACGCCGGCTCCGTGCTGCTCGAGGCCAAGGCCGTCGGCCTCGCGGTGGACGATTCCGTCCTCGCCCGCCTCGGTGACTACCTGCATCGCTCGCTGACCGAGGAGAAGCTCCCCGTGGTGCCGGTGATGGCGTGGTACGGGCGCGACGAGGTTCGCCTGAGCGAGCGGGTCATGGCGGTGGACTACCTGAGCCGTGCCGGGCTGCCCGATCGCGCCGCGGAGAACGAGCTGCTCCGGATGGCCGCGCAGCTCGCCTGGGAGGACCGGGTGCACCTGGCCAGCGTCTTCGCGCGCCGGGGTGACCGGGCTGCGGCCACACGCCTGCTGGAGCCGGCCTGGGCGTCGGTAAAGGTCGAAGGTCGCACCGCCACGCTCCCGGCGGCCACGGTGCGCGACTTCTACTTCTACTCCCGTCTCCGGCCTACCGCGTGGCTCCTCGCCGCGACACTCGCGGTGGATCCGGCCCATCCGCTCGTGGGCCCGCTGGTCGAGACGCTGATCCGCCAGGGCGAGACGGACGAGTGGGTCTGGAACACCCAGGACTACGGGACCGCGGTCGACGCCCTGGCCGAGTATCAACGCCACCAGTCGAGCGGCGCGGCGCGGAGCATTCGGGTGACCGCCGGAGGCCGCACCGTCTTCGAGGGCGCGGCCGCGCGCGACTCGGCGGTGTCGCTCAAGGGCCTCGTCTCCAAGGGCAAGGCGCCACGGCTCGAGCTCGCGCTGCGCGCGGGCGCGCCGGACAGTGCCGCGCTTTTCTACTTCGTCACCGTCACTACTCTGTCGAAGGATCCGACGGTCCGTCCCGGCGACCAGGGGATTCAGGTCGAGCGCTGGTACGAGCGCTACGCCGACGGCGAGCCGGTCACCGAGGTGGCGGAGGGCGAGCTGGTGCGCGTCCGCCTCAAGGTGAAGGTGCCGGCGGAGCGGCACTTCGTCGTGCTGGATGACGCCCTTCCGGCCGGCCTGGAGGCGGTGGACCTGAGTCTCCGGACCGTCGGCGGCGTGCCCGGGCCCGGTGCGGCGGACACCACCTCGGCCGGGCCGGGCGAGGAAGGCGAGGGCGAGGACGCCGCGCCCTATCGCTGGGCCTACGGCATGTGGGACGCGGGCTGGTGGTCGCCGTTCGATCATCGTGAGCTGCGCGACGACCGGGTGGTCTACGCCGCCACGGTCCTGTGGAAGGGCGAGTACACCGCGTCCTACCTCGCCCGGGCGACGACCCCGGGACGGTTCACCCGGCCGCCGGCCCACGCCGAGGAGATGTACAACCCCGCCGTCTACGGCGAGAGCGACGGCGGAATCTTCACCGTCGTGCCCGCCTCGAGCGCCTCGCGATGAGAACCATGTGGCCGCGTCGGGTCGCTGCAACGCTCGTGCTGAGCGGAGCGACGGTCGTGCTCGCCGCCGTCGGATGGGTGTCCCGGCCGATTCCCGCCGAGCTCCTCCGCGCCGGGCTCCAGCCGGGGACGGTGCTGCGGGACCGGGAGGGACGCGTCCTGCGCGACGCGCGGGCGATCGACGGCAGTCGGCGCCGCTGGGTGCCGCTGGAACGGATGGACCCCGACCTCCTCGCCGCCTTCCTGGCCGCGGAGGACCGGCGGTTCTACCGGCATCACGGCGTGGATCTGCTCGCCGCCGCGCGGGCCGCGCGTGCCAACCTGCGGGCCCGCCGCATCGTCTCCGGCGGGTCCACCATCACGATGCAGCTCGCCCGGATCCTGCGGCCCTCGCCTCGCACGTGGCTGGGCAAAGGCGCGCAGCTGCTCTGGGCGCTGCGTCTGGAGCGGCAGCTCGACAAGCAGACCGTCCTCGAGCAGTACCTCAACCGTCTGCCGCTGGGGCAGGGGACCAACGGCGTGGAGTCCGCGGCGTCCCTCTACTTCGGAGCCACGGCCGCGGAGCTGAGCCTGGGACAGGCCGCGCTGCTCGCCGGTCTGGCCCGAGCGCCGTCGGCCGACAATCCGCTGGTGTCGCTGCATCGGGCCCGGGTCAGGAGGGCGTACGCGCTCGGTCGGCTGCGGGCCGTGGGTTACGCGTCCATAGAGGCCGGAGATCGCGCGGCGGCGGAGCCGCTGCTGGCGCGGAACGGCCAGCCGGGCTTTCTCGCGCCTCACTTCACTACCCGCGTCCTGCGCGAGCTGGATCGGTCGGAGCAGGCGCCGCCGGCGGGGTGGCGCACGTCGCTCGATCTCGCGCTGCAGGAGGAGGTGGAGTCCGAGGTCGGCCACACGGTCGAGACCTTGGCCGACCGGGGCGCCCGCCAGGCCGCCGCGGTCGTCCTCGACAACCATTCGGGGGAGATCCTCGCCTGGGTCGGATCCCCCGACTTCTGGGCCGACACCGCGGGGCAGGTGGACATGGTGCAGAGCCCCCGGCAGCCCGGCTCGGCCCTCAAGCCGTTCCTCTACGCCCTGGCCTTCGACCGCGGGTTCACCGCCGCGTCGATTCTCCCCGACATCGCGCGGGTGTACCAGACCGGGACCGGTCCATACCGGCCACGCAATTACGACCGCCGCTACCACGGTCCGGTGCGCGCACGCGAGGCGCTGGCCAGCTCCTACAACGTGCCCGCGGTCGAGCTGGCGAGCCGGCTGGGGGTAGGCGCGCTGCTCAATACCCTGCGACTCGCCGGGTTCGCCTCCCTGGGCCGAAACGCCGATCACTACGGGCTCGGCCTCTCGCTGGGGAACGGGGACGTCACCCTGCTGGAGCTGGCCAACGGCTACCGCGCGCTGGCCAACGGCGGCGTCTGGCGGCCGGTCACCTGGCGCGCGAGCGATCCCGACCGTGCCCCCGAGCCCGGCCGGCGGCTCGCCTCGGCGAAGGCGTCGGCGCTGGTGCTGGACATCCTGGGCGACCCTGCGGCCCGCATCCCCGGCTTCGGGGTGGAGACCCCGCTCGACTTTCCCTTTCCCGCGGCCGTGAAGACCGGCACGTCGCGTCATTTCACCGATAACTGGGCCGTCGCGACGACCGGCCGCTTCACGGTGGCCGTGTGGGTCGGGAACTTCAACGGCCGCCCGATGGACGGGGTGAGCGGGGTGAGCGGCGCGGGCCCGCTCCTGCACCGAACCGTGCTGGCGACCGCTCGGCGGTATGCGCCCGGCGTGCTGCCGACGCCATCGTCCACGGGCGCGGTGCCGCTCGCGATCTGCCGGCTCTCGGGGATGCGCGCGGGTCCCGACTGTCCCGCGGAGACCGAATGGTTCGTCCCGGGAACCGAACCCGTCCGGCGGTGCGACTGGCACGTGGCCGGCGCGGTGGCCCTGCCGGCCGAGTATGCCGAATGGGCGGCCGAGACCGAACCCGCTGTTCCGGCGGGCGCACCTGCCACCGCGGCCGCGCCGCGCGACACTGATCGCTTCCAGATCGTCTCGCCGCTCGACGGGGATCGCTATCGCGTGCCCCCGGGCGCCGACCCGCGCTACGCGACGATCGCGCTTCGTGCCGCCGGCCCGGGGACGCCGGTCGAGCGCTGGTACGTCGATGGGACGCGCTTCATCGGGGCGCGGTGGACGCTCGTCCCCGGTACCCATCGGATCCGCGCCCTCGGCGCGGGCGGGCAGCGCGCTGAGATCTCGATCACGGTGGAATGATCGACGGTCCGCTATACATTCCCTCCATGACGACCACGCTCACCACCCGCCGGCTCGGCACCACGGACATGACGATCACCGTCGTCGGGTTCGGCGCCTGGGCGATAGGCGGCGGCGACTGGGCCTACGGCTGGGGTCCGCAGGAAGACGAGCTGTCCATCACCGCGATCCGGCACGCGCTCGCCCGGGGCATCAACTGGATCGACACCGCGGCCGTGTACGGCTTGGGGCACTCGGAGGAAGTCGTCAGGCGCGCGCTCGACGGCGTGTCCGCCGGAGAGCGGCCCTACATCTTCACCAAGTGCGGGATGGTCTGGGACGAGCAGGACCGGATGGCTTCGCCTCACCAGGACCTGCGTCCGGCTTCCATTCGCCACGAGTGCGAAGCGTCGCTCCACCGCCTCGGCGTCGAGCGGATCGACCTGTACCAGTTCCACTGGCCCGACGAGACCGGCACCGCGGTGGAGGATTCCTGGGCCGAGATGGTGCGCCTGATCGAGGAGGGCAAGGTTCGCGCGGCCGGAGTCTCCAACTTCGGCGTGAACCTGCTCGAACGCTGCGAGGCCGTCCGGCACGTGGACTCGCTCCAGCCGCCCTTCTCGCTGATCCGCCGCCAGGTGGCCGACGCGGAGATCCGCTGGTGCGCGGAGCACGGGACCGGGGTCATCGCCTACAGCCCGCTCCAATCGGGCATCCTGACCGAGCGGTTCTCGGCCGAGCGCGTCGCGGCGCTGGCCGAGGGCGACTGGCGCCGCCGCTCCGCCGAGTTCAAGCCGCCCAAGCTGCGCCGCAATCTCGCCCTGCGGGACGCGCTCCTCCCGGTGGCGGAGCGTCACGGCACCAGCGTGTCCGCCGTCGCCATTGCCTGGACCCTGGCCTGGCCCGGGGTCACGGGGGCGATCGTGGGCGCGCGGACTCCGGACCAGGTCGATGGATGGATCGGGGCGGCCTCGCTCGAGCTGGAGCCGCGCGATCTGGACGAGATCGCCCGCGCGGTGGCCAACAGCGGCGCCGGAGCCGGGCCCGCGCTGCCGCGCTGAATCGACGTGGCGATCCATCACATCACCGCCATCGCCGGCGACCCCGATCGCAATCTCCGCTTCTACGCCCGGACGCTGGGCCTCCGCCTGGTCAAGCTCACCGTCAACTACGACGACCCCGCGACCTACCACTTCTACTTCGGCGACGAGCTGGGGCGGCCGGGGACGATCCTGACGTTCTTCCCCTGGCCCCACGGCAGCCCCGGACGACTGGGCACGGGACTGGTGGCCGCGGTGGGGTTCGCCGTTCCGGCCGGCTCGCTCGGGTTCTGGATCGAGCGACTGCTCGCGCAGGGAATCCGCTATGAGGGTCCGACCCGACGATTCGACGAGTCGGTGCTCGCCTTTGCCGATCCCGACGGTCTCCCACTCGAGCTGGTCGCGACGGAGCGCGCGGGTCAGCTGCCCGGCTGGGCCGATGGCCCGGTGCCGGCGGAGCACGCGATCCGGGGACTGCACGGCGCCACCATCTGGGAGGACGGCGACACCGGCGCAGCGGAGCTGCTGACCGGTCAATTGGGCTTCCGGCGGGGCACTGAAGAGGGGAACATCCTGCGGCTCGAGGCCGCCGACCCACGCGGCGCGGTGCTCGACCTCAGACGGGCTCCCGGATTCTGGCGCGGCGCCGGCGGGGTCGGCATCGTGCACCACATCGCGTTCCGCGCGGCGGATACGGCCGAGCAGCTCGCCCGGCGCGAGGCGCTGGAGCAGGCGGGCTACGATGTCACGCCGGTGCTCGATCGGACCTACTTCCGGTCGGTGTACTTCAGGGAGCCCGGCGGAGTGCTCTTCGAGATCGCCACCGATGGTCCCGGATTCACGATCGATGAGGGTGCCGCGGAGCTGGGCAGCTCGCTCATGCTGCCGCCGCAGTACGAAGCCATGCGCGACCGCGTAGCCGAGGTGCTGCCCCCGATCGTGCTCCCGTCCGCGCTCCAGCGTACCGCGGCGGATCCATGGCCCTGACGTTGACGCACAGGTTCGTCCCGGGCACTCCCGGCGCGCCGACGCTGTTGCTGCTGCACGGTACCGGAGGCGACGAGGACGATCTGCTCCCGCTCGGCGAGATGCTGCTTCCCGGCGCCGCGCGGCTCAGTCCGCGGGGACAGGTGCTGGAGAATGGCATGCCCCGATTCTTTCGTCGGCTGGCCGAAGGGGTATTCGACCTCGACGACCTGCGACTCCGCGCCCGGGAGCTGGCCGACTTCGTGAGCCAGGCGCGGCAGGAGTACCCGATGGGGGATGAGCCGCCGATCGCGGTGGGGTTCTCCAACGGAGCCAACATCGCGGCGGCGGTGCTCCTGCTCCATCCCGGGACGCTGGGCGGCGGTCTCCTCTTCCGGCCGATGGTGCCGCTGGTTCCCCAACCTCTCCCCGACCTGGCCGGCGTGCCCGTGGCCATCCTGGCGGGCCGGGCCGATCCTCTGATCGATCCCGGGCAGAGCGGGGCGCTGGCCGATCTCCTCCGCCGGGCTGGTGCGGCGGTGACGCTGGAGTGGGTGCCGGGCGGGCACTCGCTGACCCGTGCCGACCTTACGTACGGGGCCCAGTGGCTCCGAAATGCGGTGGGGGTGGCTTGAGGTCTCTCGTACTTCGGTATTTCTTCTCTTTCGGGGCCCAAGTGTCGGCGGCATCGTGAGAACGACGCCGCTCCAATGACTTTCCCCGGGGCGGGGCGCCGCCCAATCCCATCCTTCCGCCGGCCGCGCCGCAGTTGCCGGTACACCTCGATGAGGGCCTATGTGATGCTTTCTGCCGCCCTTGAACAAGAGCGCCTGCTGATCGCCGAGCGCCTCCTTTCCGAGATCGAACGCCGTCACGGCCTGCCACACCCGATCAAACGAGATATTCACCCCGTCATTACCGACCGCTTTCTCGCGACCTACCTTCCCGAAGCCAGGGAGGGGGAGCCTGCGCCACTCGCGCTCGAGTACGCGTTCGCCCCCAATCTGAGTGATGCCCTGCGGTTGTTGCAGGAGGTAGTGAGCGAGTCAGCCGAGGGCCGCGGCGCCGCGATGTACATCTACGACCTCGACACCGGGTTGGCGGCCGACACGGAGCAGCCGAACTGAACCCAGCGTAATCGAAGCGAGGTGAGCGGCGGGCGCATGAAGGTCGCGCTCGCCGCTCACCTCGTCTCATTCCGGAAACCGGCGCCCTGCCCGCGTCGTCCTCTGTAGGAACTCCTCGAGGAGACTCCGATGCGCATCTTCGCTCTCGTCGCCGCGGCCGGCGCCGCCGGTCTGACCGCGGCGCCCACCGCTGCCCCGACCATCGTCGAATACAAGATTCCCCGGCCGGGAAGCTTCCCCCACGATCCCGCGGTCGCGAAGGACGGAACGATCTGGTATACCGACCAGGCCAACAGCTTCATCGGGCATCTCGACCCCGAGACCGGCAAGATCGTGGACTATCCCACCCCGACACCGGGATCGGGCCCGCACGGGCTGACGGTGGCGCCCGACGGCGCGGTCTGGTACACGGGGCAGGGCGCCGGCGTGATCGGCCGGGTGGATCCGAAGACCGGGGCGATCAAGGAGTTTCCGCTGCCCGCGAGCGCGCGCAATCCGCACACGCCGATCTACCACCAGGGCAAGGTGTGGTTCACCGACGCCAACAACAACAGCTACGGCCGGCTCGATCCGGTGAGCGGCAAGGTGGAGGTGTGGCAGGCGCCCACGCTGAACTCGGTCCCCTACGGGATCGTCCCCGCGCCCGACGGCTCGATCTGGATCGCCCACCTCGGCACCAACAAGCTCGGGCACGTGGACCCCAAGACGGGCAAGCTCACGGAAGCCACTCTGCCCGAGGGCGCTCGCCCCCGCCGGCTGCAGGTGGGCGACGACGGGACCGTCTGGTACACCGACTATGGCCGCGGCTACCTCGGCGCCTACGATCCGGCGACCCGCGAGCTCCGGGAGTGGCGCTCGCCGGGGGAGAATGCGGGTCCCTACGGGATCGCCATCGGGACCGACGGCCGGATCTGGTACTGTGAGTCGCGCACCGGGCGCATGGTGGCCTTCGACCCCAAGACCGAGAAGATGGAGGTGGTGCCGATTCCGACGCCCGGCGCCATCGTCCGCCACATGGAGACCGACAGCACCCGTCACCGGGTGTGGCTGGCGCTGAGCGGCACCGGGCGCCTGGGCAAGATCGAGGTGGGCGGGAAGTAGCCTCGCCGAACGCGGGCCAGGCTCATCCCGGCCTTGCGCCGGCGGCTGGACGATTTATCTTAGTACTAAGATGAAATCCGATCTGGAGCTGTGGGTCGTCCTGGCCCGGGCCTACGAGGCCGTCCGCCGGCACGCGGTGGCGGACATCGCGCGCCACGAGCTGACCCCCGGGGAGTTCGGGGTGCTCGAGGCGCTGTACCACGGGGAGCCGCTCCTGCTGGGCGAGCTGCAGCAGAAGGTGCTGGTCTCGAGCGGAGGCGTCACCTTCCTGGTCGACCGGCTGGTGGCGCGGGGACTGGTCGAGCGCCGCCCCTGCCCGGACGACGCCCGCGCCCGCCACGCGCTGCTCACCTCCGCGGGGCGGCGACTCATGGATCGGATCTTTCCCGACCACGCGCGCGCCGTCCGCGGCGCGCTCGCGGGGCTCGGCCGCGCGGAGCAGCGCCGCGCCGCCGACCTGCTCAGAACCCTCGGTCTCGCGGCGGCGGCTCGGCCGTTGCCGGGGACCTCACTTCCGAAGGAGCAGTGAACATGTCCGTCGTCACCGGTCTCCACCACGTCACCGCCATCGCGGGCGATCCCCAGGAGAACCTCGACTTCTATGCCGGCCGCCTCGGCATGCGGCTGGTGAAGCGCAGCGTCAATCAGGACGTTCCCGGCACCTATCACCTCTTCTACGCCGACGGGGCCGGCCACCCGGGGAGCGATCTCACCTTCTTCCCCTGGCCCGACATGATGCCGGGGCGGCAGGGCGTCGGTCACACGGTGGAGGTGGGGCTGGCGGTGCCGCCGGGAAGCCTCAACTGGTGGCAGAGCCGCCTGCGCGAGAGCGGGACGGCCCTGCAACCGATCGAGACCCGCTTCGGCGAGCGGGTATTGCCGCTTCACGATCCCCATGGGCTGCCGGTCGCGTTGGTGGAAACGGCCGACCCCCGCGAATTCACCCCCTGGGATGGAAGCCCGGTGCCGATCGACGGACAGATCCGCGGCCTCCACAGCGTGCGGCTGCTGGAACGCCAGCTGGCGCCGACGGCCACCTTCCTCACCGACGGGCTCGGCTTCCGCCTGGTCTCCGAGGAGAACGGCTGGCGTCGCTATGCGGTGGGAGAGGGCGGCTCCGGACGGGTCCTCGACCTGCAGGCCAGTCCGGAACAGCCGCGCGGCGAATGGGGCGTCGGGAGCGTGCACCACATCGCGTGGCGCGTTCCCGACGACGCGGCGGAGCAGCTGGCCCAGCGACGGATCCTGGAGGCGGGCCGGCGGCCGACCGAGGTGATCGACCGGTTCTGGTTCAAGTCGGTCTACTTCACCGAGCCGGGCGGCGCGCTGTTCGAGGTCGCCACCGACGGACCGGGGTTCGGCGTGGACGAGGCGCCCGAAGAGCTGGGCACCTCGCTGGTGCTGCCGCCCTGGCTGGAGCGGCAGCGCGCCGCGATCGAGGCCGGGCTGCCGCCGCTCCGGATGCCGACCACTCCGGCGGCCGCGCCGGGCACCCGCTAGTCGGCGGGTCCACGCGGGTTGCGCCCGCCGACAATGGTCTGCATACTTATGCATTATGCAGACACCGACGCGCCCGCTCGCCCTCGCCTTCTCGGGCGGCCTCGATACCTCCTATTGTGTGCCCCGCCTCGGCGAGGACGGCTGGGCGGTGCACACCGTCTACGTCGATACCGGCGGCTCGACCGCCGCGGAGCGTGCGGCCATCCGGCGCCAGGCCGAGGCCGTGGGCGCCGTCGAACACCACGAAGTCGACGCCCGCGAGCAGGTCTATGAGCGGTTCGTCCGCTTCCTCATCCAGGGCAACGTGCTGCGGGGAGAGGTCTATCCCCTGAGCGTCTCGGCCGAGCGGACCCAGCAGGCGCTCTCGGTGGTCGAGGTCGCCCGTCGGATCGGGGCGGAGGCTGTGGCGCACGGCTCCACTGGCGCGGGCAACGACCAGGTGCGCTTCGACGTGGCCCTGCGCGTGCTGGCTCCCGAGCTCCGCATCGTGACGCCCATCCGCGACGGCGCGGTGCGCCGCGAGGAGGCGATCGCCTACCTCGAGGCACGCGGCCTGCCGGTCCCCGCCAAGGCCGGGAGCTACTCCATCAATCGGGGCCTCTGGGGCACCACCTGGGGTGGTGGCTGGACCCACGATACCTGGGCCGGCCCGCCGCCCGAGCTGGTCGAGCCCCCGGCGGACGCTCCCGCGGCGCGGGAGGTCGTCCTGGGCTGGGAGCAGGGGCTGCCGGTCACTCTCGACGCGGTGCCGCTCGAAGGACCGGCTCTGGTGGCCCGCCTCGGCGACCTCGCCGAGGCGTACGGCATCGGCCGGAACATCCACGTGGGCGAGACCGCGCTCGGGATCAAGGGCCGCATCGGCTTCGAGGCCGGCGCCGCGCTCATCCTCATCGGCGCCCATCGCGAGCTGGAGAAACTGGTCCTCACCAAGTGGCAGGTCTTCTGGAAGGACCAGCTCGGCCGCTTCTACGGCGACCGCCTGCACGAGGGCCAGTACTTCGACCCCGCCCTGCGCGACATCGAGGCGTTGATCACCAGCTCCCAGACCCGGGTCAGCGGGGACACCCGCGTGCGGCTCGCCCCGGGCCGGTTCCAGGTCGTCGGCACCCGGAGCCCGCACTCGATGATGGACACCTCGATCGCCACCTATGGCGAAGAGAACCGGCTCTGGACCGGGGAGGAGGCCCGTGCCTTCGCCCGGGTCTCCGCGGTGCCGTCGTTGCTCGCTGCGCGTGCCGCGGATGGACACCGGTAGTGATGCCAGAGGACAAGACCCCCCCACCATGCGTGGGGGGGCGGCTTCGTGTCCTTCGTGGACCTTCGTGCCTTCGTGGTGAATAGCCGCACGATCTCAGCAGAGGAGCACCCATGGTCGTCACGACCCGCGTAAGGCTCGACCGGATCAGTTCCGCCACCCGCAATGCCGCCCTCACCCCCGAGGTGATCGTAGGCGACCAGATCGTGGCGGCGGAGGGCTACGTGCTCGCGGTCCGGATTCTGGCCGACAAGTCCACCTACAACACGGTGGAGGACGTCACCGGCCGGATGCTGTCGCTCCGCGGCGGCGACGTGCTCGCGGGCGTGCTGGGCACCCGCCGCGCGCTCCGCGGCTATGCCGGCGTCGTGCCCCCGAGGCTGGCCGTCGGCGACACCATCGAGGTGCTCAACCTGGGCGGCATTCTGGGCAGCTGCACCTCGGTCAATCCCGAGATCGGCCCACCGTTCCAGGCCGAGGTGCTGGGTGCCATCCTCGCCTTCCCCGAGCTGGGCGACCGGATCGGCCGGCCGGCCCACATCCGCGACCGCGCGGTCCCGCCGGCCGACACGCTGGAAAGCCGGGTGCCGGTGGTCTACGTCGCGGGCACCTGCATGAACGCGGGCAAGACCGTCGCCGCCACCGAGCTGGTGCGCGGACTGGCGCGGGGTGGTCTCCGCGTCGCCGCGGCCAAGCTCACCGGCGTCTCCCTCATGCGCGACGCGCTCAGCATGCTCGACGCCGGCGCCGTCTCCGCGCTCACCTTCAACGACGTCGGCATCGCCAGCACCCACGCCGGCGTGACCGTGACCACCGCCAAGGGGATCTTCAACCGGCTCGCCGGCGCCAAGCCCGACGTGATCGTGGCCGAGCTGGGCGACGGCATCCTGGGGGAGTACGGGGTGCAGGACATCCTGCGCGATTCCGAGCTGATGGCGGTCGGCGCGGCCTACGTCATGGCGGCCCCCGACCCGGTCGCGTGCTGGGGCGCCGCGGAGCTGATGACGCGGGAGTACCGGCTGCCGATCACCGCCGTCACCGGTCCCGCCACCGACAACGAGGTGGGACAGGTCTACATCACCACCGGCCTCGGCCTGCGGGCGCACAATGCCCGCCGGGATGCGGCCGGCCTCGTCGCAGCCGTCCGCGACTCGCTCGTTGCCTGGAGCCGGCGTCAGGGGCTGGCCGCGACCGCCGAGTTCCGGGTGTCGCAGCCCGCACTGGCCCGGGCCGGCGCGTGAGGGTAGCGGTGGTTGGCGCTGCCGGCTACGCCGGCGGCGAGTTGCTCCGTCTCCTCCTCCAGCATCCCGAGGTGTCCGACTTGGTCGCGACCAGCCGGAGCCAGGCGGGCAAGCCGGTCGCGGAGGCGCATCCGATGCTCGCGCCGCTCACCGAGGCGCGCTTCGCCGGCGCGGCCCCGGGAGAGATCGCTCGGGGGCGCGACGTCGTGTTCCTCTGTCTCGAGCACGGCGAGTCGAGCCGCGTGGCGGGCGAGGTGCTGGACGCGGACCCGGGGCTGCTGATCGACCTGGCCGCCGACTTCCGGGTCCGCGATCCGGAGCTCTACCGCCGCTACTACGGCACCCACCCCGCGCCGGAGCTGCTCGGCCGCTTCGTCTACGGACTGGCCGACATCGCGGGCGAATCGCTCCGGGGCGCCCGCGCGATCGCCGCGCCCGGATGCTTCGCGACCGCGGCCCAGCTGGCGCTCTATCCGCTCGCCCGCGCCGGGATCGATGCGGTGCCCTCGCTCTTCGCCGTGACCGGGTCGAGCGGCGCTGGCGTTCAGCCCCGGCCCACGACGCACCATCCGGCGCGGGCGCACAACGTCTTCGCCTACTCGGTGCTGGGGCATCGGCACGAGGCCGAAGTGGCGCAGTCGTGGCGGGAGTGGATCGGCCGGCCCGACGCGACGGCTCGGCTGCTCACCCACTCGGGGCCGTTCGTGCGCGGCATCTACCTCACCTTGCACGCCTTCCTCGGCCGCTCCGCCATCACCGACGGCGATTCGTGGACCTCGGCCAGCTGCTGGTACCGCGACGCGTATGCGAATCGGCCCTTCGTCCGGGTGCTGCAGGCGCCGCCCGAGCTCACCCACGCCGTGGGATCCAACTATGCCCTCCTCCACGCCTGCGAGAGCGAGGACGGAAAAGAGGTGCAGGTCTCGGTGGCAATCGACAACCTGATCAAGGGCGCCGGCGGGCAGGCGATTCAGGCGATGAACCTGGCGCTGGGACTGGAGGAGACGATGGGGCTGCGCGGCGTGGGGGTGTATCCGTGTTGAGGGACGGACAGTCGGACGGGCGGACAGTCGGTCGGACGCACGGCGGCGCGGGCACGGCTGGCCCCGCCTCCGCGACGTTGGAGGCCGGCGCGGCAGATCCGTCCGTCCGTCCGCCTGTCCGACCGTCCGCCCTGCTTCCGGTGTACTCCGAGTTCCCGATCCGCCCCGTGCGCGGCCGGGGATCCTGGCTCATCGACGAGAACGGCCTCGAGTGGCTCGACGCCTACGGCGGCCATGCGGTCGCCGCGACCGGCCACAGTCATCCCGATGTCGTGCGGGCCATCGCCGAGCAGGCGGGGGAGCTCTTGTTCTATTCCACCGCCGTCCGGCACCCACTCCGGATCGCGCTCGCCGAGCGGCTGGCGGCGAGCTGCCCGGCGC
Source organism: Gemmatimonadales bacterium (assembly GCA_035688895.1). GTDB lineage: Bacteria > Gemmatimonadota > Gemmatimonadetes > Gemmatimonadales > GWC2-71-9 > CAVVWJ01. Next base: position 7,605 of record DASSML010000233.1, on the reverse strand, counting down.
CGCTGGAGCGAGTCTTCTTCTGTAACTCCGGGGCGGAGGCCAACGAGAACGCGCTGCATCTGGCTCGCAAGCATACCGGCCGCCGGACGATCGTCTCGGTCACCGGCGGCTGGCACGGGCGCACCGCCGCCACGCTGGCGGTGACCGACGGCGCCCGGTACGAGGAGACCGCCCGGCGGAGCGGGATCCCGCTCAGCCTCAAGGTGCCGGCCGACGACGTGGCCGCGATGGAGGCCGCGGTGGACGCCTCGGTCGCCGCGGTGATCGTCGAGCCGGTGCAGGGGCTGTCCGGCGCGCGCGACCTCGCGGTCGAGTTCCTCCAGGCCGCCCGGCGCGCGTGCGACGCGCACGGGTCGGTGCTGATCTTCGACGAAGTGCAGTGCGGGGTGGGACGCTGCGGCGCCTTCAGTGCGGCCGAGGCCGTGGGCGTGACGCCGGACGTGCTGACGTTCGCGAAGGGACTTGCCGCCGGGCTGCCGATCGGCGCCGTCGTGGCCACGCCGGGGGTGACGGCCGGCCTGACCCTCGGCGACCTGGGCAGCACCTTCGGCGGCGGCCCCGTTCCCTGCGCCGCGGCGCTCGCCAACCTCGACGTGATCGCGCGGGAGGGACTGATCGACAACGCCGTCAAGATCGGCGCGTGGCTCACCGCCGGCGCACTCGCGCTCGGCGTGAGGCGAGTGAGCGGGCGCGGGCTCCTGCTGGGCCTGCACCTGGACCGCCCGGCCGCCGAGGTGCAGCGCGCGCTCTTCGACCGGCGGATCATCACCGGGACGGCATCCGATCCCGCCGTCCTGCGGCTCCTGCCGCCGCTCTCCTTCTCGACTCGCGAGGCGGATCTCCTGCTGGCCGGGCTGGCCGAGGTGCTCCAATGAGCAAGCGCGACTTCCTGTCGCTGGAGGACTGGTCCGACCAGGAGATCGAGGCGCTGCTCGCGCTCGCCGTCCGGGTCAAGCGCGGTGAAGTCACCGGCGGGCTCGAGCGGAAGGTGCTGGCGATGGTCTTCATGGACCCGAGCCTCCGGACTCGGACCAGCTTCGAGACTGCGATGTTCCTGCACGGGGGCCACGGCGTGGTGCTCGAGCCGGGCAAGGGGAGCTGGTCGTTGGAGACCCGGCCCGGCGCGGTGATGGACGGCGACAACGTCGAGCACATCGTGGATGCCGCGCGGGTGCTCGGCCGTTATGCCGATGCCGTGGGGGTCCGGGCGTTTCCTCGGGGCCGGGAGTGGAGCGAGGCGCGGGAGGACGCCATCGTCCGCAGCTTTGCCCGCCACTGCGAGCGACCGGTCATCAACTTCGAGTCGGCCCGCCGGCATCCCTGCCAGGCACTGGCCGACGCCATGACGCTGCGCGAGAAACTGGGCGAGACCTCGGGCAAGCGCTTCGTGCTCACCTGGGCCTGGCATCCCAAGGCGCTTCCCACGGCCGTGCCGGCCAGCGCGGCCCTCGCGGCCGCCCGGCTGGGGATGGAGATCGTGATCGCCCGGCCGCCGGGATACGAGCTCGACCCTGAGGACACCGCGCTGATCCGGACCATCGCCCAGCGTGCCGGCGGTGAGTTCGTGCACATCATCGACGATCCCGACGACGCCATGGTCGGAGCGGACGCGGTGTACGTGAAGTCGTGGGGGTCGGTCAAACTGTATGGCCGGCCGGAGGAGGAGGCCGCCCATCGCGCTGCCTACCGCGACTGGCGGCTCACCGCCTCACGGGTCAAGTCAACCCGCGGCGGCAAGGGGATCGTGATGCACTGCCTGCCGGTCCGCCGCAATGTCGAGATCGACGACGCGGTGCTCGACGGCCCCAACTCGGTGGTCGTGGACCAGGCGGAGAATCGGCTGCACGCCCAGCGGGCGTTGCTGCTCGAGCTACTGAAAGGAAAGTCGTCTTGACGATCGACACCACCAAAGGCATCGCCGGCCTCAAGGGCGCGCTGCACTACGTCCGCGCCTATCGGGACCAGGTCTTCGTCGTCAAGCTGGGCGGCGAGGTGCTGGGCGAGCCGGAGGCGCTCGATCAGGTGGCGGCCCAGCTGGCGCTGCTCTCGTCCCTGAGCATCCGGCTCGTGGTCGTGCACGGCGGCGGCCCGCAGGCGACCGCCCTGAGCCGTCGGCTCGGCGCCGAGCCGCGGATGGTGGCGGGACGGCGGGTCACCGACGACGCGGCGCTGGAGGTGGCCAAGCTGGTCTATGCCGGCCAGCTCAACGTGGATCTGCTGGCGGCGCTGCGGGCCCACCGGGTGCAGGCCGTCGGCCTGAGCGGCGTCGATGCCGACCTCATCACGGCCCATCGGCGCCCGCCGGTGCAGGTGGTGACCGACGGCGGCGCCACCGAGCAGGTGGACTTCGGCCATGTGGGCGACGTGGACCGGGTCGATCCCCGAGTGCTCACCACCCTGATGGACGCGCGCTTCGTTCCGGTGGTGGCGAGTCTTGCCGGCGGCGAGGACGGCGAGGTCTACAACGTCAACGCCGACACTGTAGCCGAGGCTCTGGCGGTGGCGCTTCGGGCCCAGAAGCTGATCTTCCTCACCGGCGCGCCGGGGGTGCTGCGCGACCGCACCGACGCCTCTACCCTGGTGACCTTCGCCGATCCCGACGACCTCGCCGGCCTGATGGCCAACGGGGTGTTGAGTGGCGGCATGCGGCCCAAGGTCGAAGCCTGTATCCGGGCCGCCACCGGCGGCGTCGAGCGCACTCACATCATCGACGGCCGGGCCGCTGACGCCCTCCTGCTCGAGGTGTTCACCGGTGCCGGCTGCGGCACCATGATCGTCGGACGCAAGGAGAAGGCGACCTACCTCGGGGTCGATCTTGCCGGATGAGCTGACGCTGCTCGAGCGGCTGGTGGCGATTCCCTCCGTGAGTGGAGAGGAAGGGCCGCTGGCGCTGTTCGTGGAGCAGAGCGCGCGGGAGTGGGGTCTGGACGCAATGCGCGACGAGACCTCGGTCCGGGTGGAGGTTCGAGGCCGCGCGTCGGGCCCGACGCTGGCCCTGGTCTCTCACCTCGACGTGGTCCCGCCCGGCGCGGGGTGGACCCGCGACCCGTTCACGCCGATCGTCGAAGGCAGCCGTCTCTATGGGCGCGGCTCGGGCGACGCGAAGGCTTCGGTCGCGGCGATGCTGTGCGCCGCGGTGGACCTTCACCAGGCCGGACTGCCCGCGGGTCGCGTCGTGGTCATCCTGGGCTACGGCGAGGAGACCCGGAACACCACGATGGAGCAGGCGGTCGCGGTCGCCGGGGAGATCCACGGCGCGGTCGTCGGCGAGCCCACTAATCTCGAGCCTGCCACGGCGCAGCGCGGGCTCATGATGGTGGATCTGGTAGCCGAGGGAGACCAGCGCCACGCCGGTTACGCCGCCTCCGAGGGAGACTTCCGCAACGCGGCCCTGGTGCTCGCCCGGGACCTGCTCCGGCTCGACGGCCTGTTCGACAGCCGGACCCATCCGATCCTCGGCAAGACCACGGCGACGCCCACAATGCTGGAGGCGGGGGTGAGCCGCAATGTGACCCCGCCGGTCGCGCGCGCCATCCTGGACGTGCGCAGCACGCCCGACTGGACCCACGAAGAGATCGCCGAGCTGCTCCGGTCGCGATTGGAATCGCGGGTCGAGGTCACGTCGCGTCGCCTGGTGCCCTGCGAGACGCCGGCCGGCTCAAGGCTGCTCTCGGCCGCCCGGCGGGTGCGTCCGCAGGCCAGCCCGTTCGGGAGCGCCACCTGCTCCGACTGGGTCTTCCTTCGGCATGTGGACACCATCAAGTGCGGGCCCGGCACCAGCCGCCGCTCGCACACCGCGGACGAGTACGTCGATCTGCCTGAGGTCACCGAGGCCCGGCGCTTCTACGCCGACTTGGCGCGCGCGTACCTGAGGGGCGACTAGCAATGCCCCCGACCACGCTCTGGGGCGCCGGGTCGTCACCCGACCGCCGGCTGCTCGATGCCACCGCCGGGGAAGACCGCCCGTGGGACGCCCGCCTGCTGCGGTGGGACGTGCTGGGCAGCCTGGGCCATGTGGAGGGACTTCGCGCGTCGAGGCTGCTGAGCGCGAGCGAGCACACTCGGCTCCGCGGCGGACTCCGCCGCGCGCTCGCCGCGGTAGAGCAGGGAAGGCTCCGGCTCGCCCCCACGCACGAGGACGTGCATACGGCGGTTGAGGACTGGCTCACCCGGCGGCTGCCCGGCCTCGGCGAGCGGCTCCACACTGGGCGATCCCGGAACGACCAGGTCGCCTGTGACCTCAGGCTCCTTCTCAAGGACCGACTCCTCACGCTGGCCGACTCGGCGCTCGCGCTGGTGGAGGCGTTGATCGGCTTCGCGGGCGAGCATCGCTCGGTGCTGTTGCCGGGGTATACCCATCAGCGGCGCGCGATGCCGAGCTCGCTGGGTCTGTGGGCCGGCGCCTACGCCGAGGGAGTGCTCGACACGATCGAGGCGCTCGACTCCCTCTGGCGCCGGGTAGACCGCTCCCCGCTCGGCAGCGCGGCCGGCTACGGCGTGCCGCTGCCGCTTCGACGAGAAGCGACAGCTCGGGCCCTCGGCTTCGCCGGGCTGGATCGGAACGTGGCCACGGTGCAGGGGGGCCGCGGCAAGCTCGAGGCGGCGGTGCTCTTCTGGTGCACCCAGCTGGGCCACGAGGCCGGACGTCTGGCGCAGGACGTGATCCTCTGGAGCGCGGAGGAGTTCGGCTACCTCGTGTTGCCGGCCGAGCTCGCTACCGGGTCGAGCATCATGCCGCACAAGCGGAACCCCGACCTGTTCGAGCTCACTCGGGGCCGAGCGGCCGCGCTCGAGGCGGATCTGGCCGCCGTGCTCGCGATCAAGGGCCGGTTGTCGTCGGGCTATCATCGCGACTTCCAGTTGCTGAAGGAGCCGCTGCTGCGCGGGCTCGACCGCACCGAGCTGATGCTCAGCGCTCTGGCCGAGGCGCTCCCGCTGCTCGCGGTAGATCATCAGCGCTGCACCGAGGCTCTCGATACAGGCGCGCTTGCCACGGACGAGGTGATGCGGCGGGTCGAGGCGGGGCAGCCATTTCGCGTGGCGTATCGCGAGGTCAAGCTCGAGCTCGGTCGAGGCCGCCGCTTCGAGATGCCGGCGGCAGCCCGTCTGTTGGCTCGCCGCCGGTCCACCGGCGGGCTGGGCGACCTCGGCTTGGCCGCTGCCCGGCACCGCCTCCGCGTAGCGCGCGCATGGAGCCGGGGCGAGCGCCGCCGGTTCGACCAGGCGATGCGCCGGCTGGCAGGCCGAGGCGTCGGCGCTCGTCGGAGTGCAGCGCGATGACCTCCGACCGGCGGAAGCGCCACCTCAAGATCCTGGAGCTCCTCAGCACCCGGGCGATTCGGACCCAGGAGGAGCTGGCCGAGGCGCTCGCAGCTGAGGGGTGGGACGTGACCCAGTCGTCGGTCAGCCGGGACATCGCGGCGCTCCGGCTGGCGAAGGTGGATGGGGCCTACCGGCGGACGCGGGCTCCGACCGCGGCGGACCCCGACGAGCGCCGTATCGCGGAAGGCGTCCTGACCGTCGATCCGGCCGGCGACGCCCTGATCGTGGTGCACACCCCTCCCGGCGAGGCCAATCGCGTGGCAGTGGCCATGGATCGTCTCGCGTGGGGAGACGTGGTGGGGACCCTCGCGGGGGACGACACCATCTTCCTGGCCGTCAGAAACGCCGCTGCCCAGCGGATGATCCTGCGGGAGCTGCGACGCTTGGCCGGAGGGGGTGGAAATTGACCGGCCGCGGCGTATCCAACCGGGAAGAGACTTGCTGAGCGGGGGCGGATGGATTCCATCCGCCCCCGCTCATCTGCCTGTTGCTGCGAGCCTGTTACTCAGATCGTCACAGTGGTAACCGGCTCGGGTTTCCGGGCGAACTGTACTGAGGCCCCGTCCACGGGGAGCGAGGCGCTGGTATCCTCCGTCACCTCGATCTTGCCGGTATCGGAGATCGGGTCACCGAGGCTGCCGCCGCTCGGGGTGAAGTTGTCCGCCTCCGCCCACGCCTTGTTGTTCAACGTCACCGGCGCGCAGTTCGTGATGTTGGCGGTGATCGGCGCGATGAAGTCCTTGAGCTCCGAGCCGAACGAGGCCGACGAGCGGCTCTTCAGGTAAGCGCTGGCAAAGTTCGCGCACACGCCGGTCTGAAAGATGCCCGAGGCCGGCAGGTCGATCGATGCCTCCCCGAAGGTCCGGGGGCTGAGGTTCCCGCCCGCGATCGGCTCGGGGATCGTTCCCGAGTTGATCGCCCCCTTCACGTCCGTGTTGAGCGCATGGAACTTGTCCCAGCACGGGAGCGCGTTAGAAGCTTCGCAGTTGCTGGCCGGCCCGCTGGTGATCCAGCGGTGGAAGCCCAGCACCGGCACCGTCCCGCCCTGGGCCAGATCGTACCGGACCAGGATGTCCCCCGCGGTCCGCACCGGCGTGACGTGGTTGCTGCTCAGGGTCTTCGACTGGTTCAGCTCGAAGTCCATGTTCGTGGTGCCGCTCGGCTCCTGCACCCGCGACCAGGCGAGGTAAAGGAAATCGGTGCTCCCGAAGCGCTCTCTCGACACGTAGAAGCGCAGCAAGTCGCTCTTGTTATTCGGGATCGAGCCCGAGACGACCTTCGGCACCTGGGTATCCTCCTTGGTGCCCTGGCCGAATGAGTTGTCGGTCCTCCCCGTCGGGCGATCCGCAGCGCATCCCACCGAAGTCGCAGGGTTCCCCGTGCACTTGAAGAGGCTGTCCGGCAGGCTCGCCCAGTCGTTCCCGTCATTGGCACCGCCATTGTCGGGCTCGTCAGTCAGGTTCCCGTCGATCTCGAGCGCCGTGCCGGTCGGCGACGGCGGGATCTGCAGGATGTTATTCGGCACCGCCGCCGACAAGGTCACCGTGAAGCTCTCCTGCGGATCCAGATCGCCAATGGTGCAGATGACCCGGTCGTGTGTCGCCGAGGGTGAGCCGAAAGTGACCTGGTCGATCACGCACTCGTTCTTGTCGTCCGTCCACGTGAGGCCGGCCGGGAGAGTATCGGTCATCGACACCCCGGTGGCCGTTGCTCCGCCCGCCGTCACGTCGTTCTTGACCGTGACCTTGAAGACCGCGGTGCCGCCGGGGTGCACGGTGCCATCCGGGTTCTGGTCGTCCGCCGCGTCGGGGATCTTGGTGATCTTGAGGATCGGCGGCAGGATGTTCACGAACGCCGTCGCGATCTTCACGCTGTCGCTCGTCGTCGACAGGGTCACCACCGCACTGTCCGGGTCGAGGATGTAGCCGGTCGGCGCCGTCTTCTCCTTGACCGAGTACTTGCCGAGGAGCAGTCCGCCAAGCTTGAACTCGCCGCCCGTGCCATCGCGGTCGCCCGGGGGCGCATCGGTATCGTCCGGCGCCGTGATGTCATCGCTCACGTCGAAGCAGACGTCAGTGGTGTCCGCCAGGCCCCCGGCGCCGTTGTTCAGGTCGCTATTCCACTTCTCCAGCCGGCAGACGGTAAACACGGCTCCCGCCAGGAGCGAGCCGCTGCCGTCGTGCTTCAGCCAGTCCAGCGTTCCGTCCACGAAGACCTTGAAGGCCGGCGAGGAATTGTCCCCCGAGCCGTCGGTCGTGACCGTGACGGCGGTTCCATTGAGCG
>DASSML010000232.1:0-3384 GCA_035688895.1 Gemmatimonadales bacterium | reverse complement strand
ACCAGCGGGTAGTAGACCGCGGGCGGCGCCGGGTCGCGGAAGTTGTCCTGCATCACGTCCTCGACCACCCCGACCACCGTCTCCCACACCGGCACGTCCTCCCGCTTGAGCCGGTGCCCGATGGGCGACTGCCCGGGCCAGAGCAGGTTCGCCGCCGAGCGGTTGATCACGACGTGGCCCAGGTCGGTGAGCTGGTCCTGCTCGGTCAGCGCTCGGCCGGCGAGGAGCCGGATCCCCATCGTCTGGAAGTAGTCCCCAGCCACCGACGTGAATCCCAGCAGCACGCCGCCTCGGCTGTCGCCCGCGCGCTCCGCCGGGGTGAAGGTGTCGTCATCGAGGTCCTCGTTGAGCGGCACGTGGTCCACGATCCCCACCGAGCGCACACCCGGCAGGGCGCGGAGCCGCTCCATGAACGCGAGATGGAACCGGGCGTACGAGGCGGCGTCCTTGAGCTCGTCGCTCTCGGGGGCGATCTGGAAGGTGAAGACGTCGCGGGTGTCGTAGCCCGGGTCCACCTGCCGCATCTTCTGGAAGCTGCGAAAGAGCAGCGCCGAGCCGGTGAGCAGCACCAGCGCGAGCGCCGTCTGCGCCACCACCAGGCCGTCTCGGGCCCAATGCCGCCGCGACGTCGATCCGCGGCTCCCGTCGCGCAGCCGGTCGAGGCTCGGCTCTGACGCGCGGAGCGCTGGCAGGATCCCGCAGAGCAGCGCCGTCCCCGCCGAGACCGCGAAGGTGAAGAAGAGCGTGCCCCAGCCGATCGCGACATCTCCGATGCGGGGGACGTTGGGCGGGACGAAGCGGAGATAGAGCGGCACGGTAAGCCGGGCCAGCACCAGCGCGACGGCGCCCGCGAGCACCGCGACCACGAGCGCCTCGGTGATCTGCGCCCGGAAGAGCTGCAGCCGCCGCGCGCCGATCGCCCGGCGCACCGCCAGCTCGCGCTGCCGCCGCTCCCCGCGGACCAGGAACAGATTCCCCACGTTGGCGCAGGCGATCAGCAGCACCACCGCCACCGATCCGAAGAGGATCCAGATCGGGCCCGCCACCTGACCCACCAGCTGCTCCTCGAGCGGGCGCACGACCGGATGGAAGCGACGGATCAGCTCCGCATACGCCGGTGAGCCGCCGAACCGCTCGGGGATCCGCTGCGACAGCGATCCCAGCTCGCGCTCCAGCGCCGGCATGTCCGCGCCCGGCTTGAGCCGAGCGACGAGCCCCATCCCGAATTGACCCGGCTTGAGGTCATCGGCACGTATCGGCTCGGTGATCCATAGGAGGGCGCCGTCAACCGGAAACTTGAACTGCGGTCCCATCACCCCGACGATCGTGCGCTGCTTGCCCGCGATGTAGTAGGCGCGTCCGATCACCGCGGTGTCGCTGCCGAACCAGCTCTCCCAGAGCCCGTGGCTCAGGAGCGCGACGCCGTCTTCATCCTCGTCCCGCGGCAGCCGCCCCAGCACCGGCATGACACCGAGTATCGGGAACAGCGCCGGCGTCGAGACCGCCATCCGCACCCGCTCGGCGCGGTCGCCGACCCGGAGGGTGTTGGTGAAGTCGTCGTAGAGTGCCACGTCCTGGATCAGCTTCGACTGCTCCCGGTACTGGACCAGGAACTCGGGCGCGAGCTGAAACTCGCCCTTGAGGTCGGAGCCCGGCGCGGTCCCGCCGATGTAGACCAGCCGATTCGGCTCGGGGAAGGGGAGCGGCCGGAGCAGCACCGCGTCCACGATGCTGAAGATCCCCGCGTTCACCCCCAGCGCGAGCCCCAGCGTGCCGACCGCCACCAGCGTGAACCCGGGCGTGCGCCGGAGCGCCCGGACCGCATGCTTCAGGTCCTGGCTCCAGCCGTCTTGCAGCCACCGCACGACGCCTCCTGCCCCGCCATGCGGGGTCTCTCGCAATGATGATTTCCAGTGCTCGGCGACGGCGACGCCGAGGAGATCGAGCGTCGTCGCCACCGCATAGCCGATGGCCGCCAGCCGTCCCCTAGCCTGCACCGCCGCAAAGTCTTCCCGCAGGTCCTCGAGGATCTCGGGCCCGAACCGCTCCCGGAACGCGGACGGCAGCAGCCGCAGCAGCCCGCCGAGCCACCGGTTCATGGCCCCACCGCCCGGAGCCGCTTCTCCGCCAGCGCCGCCGCCCCCTTGAGCCGCCGCGCCTCCCCCGCGAGCGCCCTCCGACCGGCCCCGGTCAGCGCGTAATACCGCCGCGCCAGCCCCGGGTGCGGCGACTCCGGCTCCTCCGGGTCCGTCTCCGCCACGAACCCCGCCGTCATGAGCCGCGCGAGCACCCGATAGAGCGACCCCGGCTGTGGCGTAAGATTGCCGTCCGACTCGACTTCCACCCGCTGCTTCACGGCATAGCCGTGCAGCGGACCGGCCGCGAGGGCAAGGAGGACGTGATACTCGAGATCGCTCATTCAGCCGGTCGGGGACGGGTGGGCAAATATGCGAACGGCACTATTACGGGGACAACCGCCCTTTGGTTTCGTGACGCTGCGGTGCGTCCGGCGGACATCGTGCGGCCAGTTCACACGAAGGACACGAAGGCACACGAAGGACACGAAGAAGAACGTGGTGGTGGGGTGTGCACCCACAAGTCACTTGCTGTCCTTCGTGTCCTTCGTGGCTTCCGCTGACCGCCGCAGGAGCCCCGGACAGTCATCGGCGTCCCGGACCGCACACCGTCCGGGCAGCACGATCGTCTACTGGCCATGACCGGACGGGGGCGGTACTGTTGGCAGCTCGGATCCAGTAGCGAACACCCAGGAGGCACCATGAGCACCACTGCCGTTCCCAGCTCCGCGACCGCCACCCCGGCCAAGGCCAAGCGGGTGGACCTGAAGCTCGAGGTCGTCGGCATTCCCGTCGCCGACGTCGAGCGTGCCAAGGCGTTCTATGAGAAGAAGCTCGGCTGGCGGCTGGACGCCGACTTCAAGCAGGACGGCGAGCATGTGGTCCAGGTGACCCCGCCGGGTTCGCCCTGCTCGGTGCACTTCGGGACCAATATCACTTCGGCGGCTCCGGGATCGGCCCAGCAGCTCTGGCTGATCGTCTCCGACATCCAGGAAGCCCGCGCCGAGCTGGTGGCGCGCGGCGTCGACGTCAGCGAGGTGTTCCACTTCGCGGGCTGGAACCGGCTCGACCCGAAGGGCCGGCTGAGCGGCCCGGCGCCGGGCCGTGCCACCTATGCCTCGTTCGCGTCGTTCAATGATCCTGACGGCAACGGCTGGCTGCTGCAGGAGATCACCACCCGACTGCCCGGCCGGGTCGACCCGGGCGCCATCAGCTTCGCCACGGCGGCCGATCTGGTCGCCGCCTTCACCCGGGCCGAGACGGCGCACGGCGCGTACGAGACGCGGATCGGGAAAGGGCGGCATGCGGA
>DASSML010000231.1:0-12452 GCA_035688895.1 Gemmatimonadales bacterium | reverse complement strand
CAGCCGGCGGCGGAGAGAGCTCTCGCGCTGCAGGGAGAACGGGCGCGCCGGCGCCGGATCGGGCTTCGCCATCGCGACCGTCCGGGTGGAAGACGCGAGCGGGTGACGTAGCAAGAACGCCGCAATACGCACCGGTGGTTTCCCGGTGACTCGGCGGTTCCTGGAATTAGGGGAAGATAGAGCGGCGGCCGCGAGCCGAGGCCCGCGGCCGTTGATCAGGTCCGGCGCGTCCCCGCGACCAGCAGCACCACCCCGCCCACGAGGGCGAGCCCCGCGAGCACCGGCGGAATGGGCACCGACTCCTTCTTGTCGGCACTGGCCTCGATCGGGCCGAGGTCGACGACCTTCTCCTTGTGGGTGAAGGAGAAGCCGCCCATGGCGAAGCCGATCACGCCCAGCACGATCAGGATCAGCCCAACGATCGCGGCGGGCTTCATACCGGACGCCGACCCTGGATCACGCGGATGAGCACGATCGCGAGCGCGATGACCAGCAGAATGTGAATGAAGCCGCCGAAGGTGTACGAGGACACCATGCCCAGCAGCCACAGCACCAGCAGGATGACGAAGATGGTCCACAGCATACCGGCCCTCCCAGTCGGATTGACGCCGTCCGGGCGGCGCGCCCGGGAACCTTCCGCCTCGATGCAGGCCAACGAAAACGCCGGCGACCGGCCGGCGCTGTTATAGTATGGGGAGAGGCGGCGGGCGTCGGTGACCATAGTCACCCGGGAAGCGTGGGAGGCGCAACATTTTGCACCATCCCATTGTGGGACGAGGTTGTCAGCCGCCGGGGTCACAGATATGTTAGCGCCCATGCCCGAGCCGCCCGGCTCGGGTGCTCTTCGTACGATCCGCAAGACGATCGCTCCCACTCGACGGACAGGACCGCGTCTCGCTCGTTGTCGTACCGTGTCGGATGCTGTGGAGAGATTTCGCGATGAAGTACGCCCTGTTCAGTCTCGTGGCGATCATGAATCATTCCGTCGCGCTTCGTACCATCTGCGCGCGCGGCGCGAAGTAGCCGTAGACGGATCGGCCCGCCTCTCCCTGGCGGGCCGATCCATTTTCCCTCACCCTCAGGGCACTCGATGGAGATCGACGTATGAAAGTCAGCGCCACCAAGTTGCTGTTGCTCGGACTCACCCTTACCCTGGCCGCCTGCCAGGACACCTCGTCGCCCACCGACCAGGTCGCGCCGCCGTCCTTCGCGGCCGCGAAAAAGACGCCGCTCACCGGCACGCCTGCCGAGCGCGCCGCCCAGATCGCGGCTAAGGTGAACGCTCGGCTGGCGGCCCGGGGAAGCAAGGTCCGGCTGACCGGAGCCAGCTTCTTCACCGTCGGGAAAGGCGTTCCCGAGTTCCGCACCCACCGCACCGGGGTCAAGTGGACGACCCGCGACCTGACCTACCTGATCGATGTGTCGGACTTCCCGCCGGGCGCGAACTCGGCCGCCGTCCAGACGGCGCTGGTCAACTCCTATGAGACCTGGGACGCGGTCAAGAACATCACGCTGAACCTGACCCGGGTGGCGGACAACAATGCCAATCCCGACGTGCTGGACGCGATCGTGACCGACAACGCGGGCAACTGCGTGGACATCGTGGACACGAGCTCGCCGGCGGTCATTTCCTACGACCCGAGCACGGGCGCCTTCGATCTGGCCCCCTTCGCCAGCATCGTGCACGGTGGCTGGCTCAGCCCGGACTACTTCGAGAAGTGCCTGGGCAGCGCCGACATCATCGCCGTCACCTGGAGCTTCAGCGATGGCGACACGAACCACGACAACTACCCGGATCTGGTGTACGCCGAGCAGTATGGCAACAACGAGTGGCAGTACGTGACCACCGGCTCGGTGTACCTCGACTTCGACGGTCCGTTCGACATCCAGTCCATCTTCGTCCACGAGACTGGCCACGCCCTTGGCTTGGGTCACACCGGCGGCCCGAACACGAACCAGCCCTTCAAGCTGCACCCGAACGGGCGGGTCTTCAGCCCCGAGGCCGTCATGAACCCGTTCAACCTTGGCGGCGAGAAGCGGAACCTCTTCCCCAGCGATCTCGCGTCCATCCGCAGTCTGTACGCGAACGCGAACAAGTAATCGGCGCTGACGGCATCTCGGGCCCACCTCCCTCCGGGGAGGTGGGCCTCGCCGTATCACCGGGCACGCTGGACGCCCATATCCCTCCCCGGTAGCTTGCGTTAGCGTCTTCCGTCCCGCTCCACTCCCCGAGGCATCGCATGGCGACCCAGACCCGACCCGCACCGGCCCCGTCCGCCCAACCGGCCTTCGAGCCGTTCGTGCCGCCGAGCCAGGCGCCGGCCGAGCTCACCGTTCGCGCCGTGGTGCTGGGCGCGATCCTCGGCATCGTCTTCGCGGCATCGAGCGTCTATCTCGCGCTCAAGATCGGGCTCACCGTCTCCGCCTCGATTCCGATCGCCGTGCTGGCGGTGGCGTTCTTCCGGACCCTGGGACGCTCCACCATCCTGGAGAACAACATCGTCCAGACCACCGGCTCCGCCGGCGAGTCGATCGCGGCGGGGATCGTGTTCACCCTGCCGGCCATCCTGCTCCTGGGCTACGACCTGACGATCGGCAAGGTGGCGATCGTCGCCGTCGTAGGCGGCGTCATGGGCGTCCTGCTCATGATCCCGCTCCGCCGCGCCCTGATCGTGAAGGAGCACGGCACCCTCACCTACCCCGAAGGGACCGCCTGCGCGGAGGTCCTGATCGCCGGGGAAAAGGGCGGGGTCCAGGCCCGCCGGCTGTTCCAGGCCTTCGGGCTGGCCTTCGCGTACAAGTTCCTGATGTCGGGACTCAAGGCGTGGAAGGAGTACCCGGGCTGGACCGCCAAGAGCTACACCGGCGCGTCCATTTCCGCCGAGGTATCGCCCGAGCTCATGGGCGTGGGGTACATCATCGGCCCACGCATCGCGGGCTACCTCTTTGCCGGCGGCACGCTGGCCTATCTGGTGCTCATTCCCGCCATCAAGCTGTTTGGCTCCGGGCTCACCAAGCCGATCTTCGCGGAGACCAAGCTCATCGCCGACATGAGCCCGGGAGAGGTGCGGGCCAACTTCGTCTTCTACATCGGCGCGGGGGCGGTCGCGGCGGCGGGCATCATCGCCCTGTTGCGGGCGCTGCCGACCATCGTGGCCGCCTTCCGCTCCGGCTTCCATGATCTGCGCGGCAGCCTGGGTGACGTCGGATCGCGGCTCCGCACCGACGTGGACCTGCCGATCTGGGTCACCCCCGTCGGCGCCGCGGCACTGGCCCTCGTGCTCACCCTGCTGCCGCAGCTGGCGGTCAACCTCCTCGGCGCGATCCTGATCATCGTCTTCGGCTTCTTCTTCGTGGTGGTGTCGTCCCGCATCACCGGCGAGATCGGCGTGAGTGCGAACCCGATCTCGGGCATGACGATCGCCGCCCTGATCGGCACCGCGGCCATCTTCCTGGTGATCGGCTGGACCGGGGTGGATCACCGGGTGGGCGCGCTCACCATCGCCGGCGTCATCGCCGTCGCGGCGGGCAACGCGGGCGCCACCAGCCAGGACCTCAAGACCGGCTTCCTGGTGGGCGCCACGCCGCGCCGGCAGCAGATCGCGATCATGGTCGGCGCCATCACCTCCGCGCTCGCCATCGGCTGGACCCTGACCCTGCTCAACAACACCTACACCACCATCGTCCCCGACCGGCACCCCGGGGTCGTGCTCGAGGCCGCGGCGCCCGGCACGGGCGACCGGTCGGTCACCACCCTGGGCGAGCGCAGCACGCATCAGGGGCGGGAATACGAGGTGGTGCGGGTGAACCTGCCCACTCAGGGCGTGCAGCCCGGCAAGTACCTGATCGACCCCGCGACCCACGAGGTCGCCTTCCTGGTGGACCCGGGCATCGGCGGCCGAATCCGGGAGATCGACGGGCGGCCCATCACCAAGCTCGACTCCCCCAAGGCCACCATCATGGCCCTGGTGACCGACGGCATCCTGACCCAGAAGCTCCCCTGGGGACTGGTGCTGATCGGGGTGTGGCTCACGATCGCGATCGAGCTGATGGGCCTGCAGTCGCTGCCGATCGCGGTGGGCGTCTACCTGCCGATCTCCACCTCCGCCTCGATGTTCGCCGGCGGGGTGGTGCGCTGGCTGGTGGAGCGCCGCATGCGGGGCGCCGAGCGCTCCATCGCGGAGGTCGAGTCCGGACCTGGAGTGCTGTTCTCCAGCGGCCTGATCGCCGGCGGAGCGCTGGCGGGAATCGCCATCGCGGGGATCGCAGCGGCGCTGGTGGGCAAGGCGGACGCGGCCGGCGTGCCCGCGGCCGACTACCTCGCCCACGTGACCGGGGTGCAGCAGATGCTGGGCGGCTTCGCGACGAGCGACCTGGCGGCGATCCTGGTCTTCGCCGGCATGGGCGCCGTGCTCTACCGCGTCGCCAGCCGCTGAGATGGCCGCCGGCGCGCCGGTTTCGCCGGGGATCAACGCGCGGATCGTCCACGCCTCTCTGGTGACGGGCGTCGTGCTCTTCTGGCTGGTCGCGTGGTACATCGGCCGGAGCCAGACCCAGCCGATCTATTCGCTCCCCGACCGCCGGGTGCTCTACATCGCGCTGTTTCTGGTGAGCGCGGTGCTCTTTGGCGCCGCCATGTTCACCGCCGGGCGACTCATGCCGCCGGTGGCCGGCCAGTCCCAGGACGACTGGTGGGCCCGCAACCTCGGCAAGGCGATCGTCATCTGGGCGCTGGTCGAGGCCCCCTCGCTCCTCGGTCTCCTCGCTTACGTGATCACCGACGACTTCCGCACCCTCCTCGCCACCCTTACCGGCCTTCTCCTGTTCGGGAACTACCGCCCCGGCCGGCTGCTCGAGCGCTGATGCGGGTCGTGACGCTCCTGCCAGCCGCCACCGAGATCGTGGCGGCGCTGGGCGGCGCAGACCGCCTGGTCGGAATTTCCCACGAGTGCGATTACCCGGCGTCGGTGCTGGGTCTGCCGCGGGTCACCGCCACACCGATCGATCCCTCTCTGCCGTCGGCCCGCATCGATGCCGAGGTGCGCCATCTGCGCGCGAGCGGCACGCCGGTGATCGGGATCGACGCCGACGCCCTCCGCCTGCTGGCGCCGGACCTCCTCGTCACCCAATCGCTCTGCGAAGTGTGCGCGGTGGCCGACGGAGAGGCCTTTCGCCTCGCTGCCGCGCTCGAGTGCCCGCCCGAGGTGCTCCGGCTCGGCGGAACCACGCTCGACGGGGTCTGGCAGGACTTCCGGGCGGTCGGCCGCGCGCTCGACCTGGAACGGGAGGCGGACGCGCTCGTCGCCGGACTCGAGGCTCGGCTCGCCGCCGCCCGGGTCGGAGCTCCGCCCACCCCGCCGCGCGTGCTGTGCGTCGAGTGGCTGGACCCGCTGTTCCTCGCCGGCCACTGGATCCCCGAGCTGGTCGCGGCGGCCGGGGGATGCGATGCGGCCGCCCTGCCGGGGAGTCACTCGACCAGGCGCGAGTGGAGCGAGGTCGCTCCGCTTCGGCCCGACCTCATCGTCGTGATGCTGTGCGGATTCGGGGTGGAGCGCTCGCTGGCGGAGCTCGAGGCGATCGGCCCGGACGCGCGGGCCGCCCTCGCCACCGCGCCGGTCTGGATCCTGGACGGCAATGCCTACACCTCGCGGCCGGGGCCGCGCCTGGTGGAGGGGGCGGAGCGGATCGCGGCCGCGCTGCGGGGCGAGGAGATGCCGGGACTGGTCCGCTGGCGCGATGCCGTCTCGCTCCGACCCTGAGGACCGGCGCATCGTCCCGGCGGAACCGTCGCAGCTGCCGCTCATGCGGCAGCTGTTCCAGGAGTACGCCGCAGGGCTCGCGATCGACCTCGGATTCCAGGGCTTCACCCAGGAGCTGGACGGCTTACCCGGCGACTACGCCCCGCCCGCCGGCCGGCTCCTTCTGGGCCTGGAGGGTGACCGTCCGGCCGGCTGCGTAGCGCTGCGGGCGCTGGAGCCGGAGGTGTGCGAGATGAAACGTCTGTACGTTCGCCCCGACTTTCGCGGGACCGGATGGGGCAGGCGCCTGGCCCAACGGATGGTGGACGAGGCGAAGGCGGCTGGGTACCACCGGATGCGCCTGGACACCCTCGCGGGGATGGACGCGGCCCAGGGTCTCTATCGGGCCATGGGCTTCGAGCCGATCGCGCCCTACCGCTACAACCCGGTCCCCGGCTCGGTCTTTCTGGAGCTGGATCTGGCGGCCGCGCGGGGGTAGACAGCACGGGCTGCGACGGCGACCTTTGACCTCCCTCACCACTCCCGGATCATGAGACCCGAGTCGCTCGCGTTCCTCAAGTCCCTCCTCGATACCCCCGGTCCGTCCGCGTTCGAGGCCGCCCCATCGCGGCTGTGGCGGAAGGAAGCCGAGCGCTTTGCCGACGAGGTGCGGGGCGACGTAAGCGGCAACTCGTACGCGACGCTCAACCCGGCGGGGCGTCCCCGGGTCATGCTGGCGGGCCACATCGACGAGATCGGGGTGATGGTCACCCACATCGACGACGACGGTTACGTCAGCTTCGACACCATCGGGGGGTGGGACCATCAGGTGTTCGTGGGGCAGCGGGTGCGGCTTCTCGGCCGCGAGGGGCCGGTGGATGGCGTGGTCGGCAAGAAGGCGATCCACATCATGGAGAAGGACGACCGCGAGAAGGCGTCCAAGGTGGAGGATCTCTGGATCGACGTCGGGGCCGCGAGCCGGGACGAGGCCCAGCGGCGGCTCCGCATCGGCGACCCCGGCGTCCTCGCGGCCGGCGTCATCGAATTTCCCAACGGCCGGCTGGTGAGCCGGTCCATCGACAACCGCATCGGCGCGTACGTCGTGCTGGAGGCGGTGCGGCTGCTCTCGTCGGAGGGCGCGCGTCCGGCCGCCGCGGTGATGGCGGTCGCCACCACCCGGGAGGAGATCGCCGCCACCGGCGGCGGCGCCCGCTCCTCCGTGACGGCGCTCGAGCCCGACGTCGCGGTGGTGGTGGACGTCACCCATGCCACCGACTACCCCGGAATCGACAAGCGCAAGTACGGCGATTACCGGCTGGGGGGCGGGCCGGTGCTCGCCCGCGGCGCCTCGGTCAGCGAGCCGGTGTTCGAGCTGCTGGCGGCAGTGGCGGAAGCGGAGGGCATTCCCTACACCATCGAGGCGGCCTCGCGCGACACCCACACCGACGCGGAGGCGATCTTCAACGCCCACCGCGGAGTGGCCACGGCGCTGGTGTCGGTGCCCAACCGCTACATGCACAGCCCCAACGAGATGATCGCGCTGGACGATATCGATCGGACCGCTCGATTGCTCGCCGCGTTCGTGCGGCGGCTCGCGGGCGATACCGACTTCGTGCCGCGCTGACCCGACCGGCTACCTTTCGCTCATGCATCGTCCAGCGCGCCTGTTGCTTCCCTTCGCCCTGTCGGCACTCATGCCGGCCGGCGCGCTGGCTCAGTTCGGCACGCCCCCGCCCCAGCCGCCCACGCCGCCACCTCCCGCGCCCGTCATCACCGGTCTGGACGACATTCGCTATCTCAGCTCCGATGCTCTCGCCGGACGGATGACCGGCTCAGTCGGCGCCGACAGCGCGGCCGCGTATCTGGCGCGCCGGTTTCAGGAAGTCGGGTTGCAGCCGGCGGCTGGCGGCTGGTTCCAGACCTTCACCGTCGCGAAGCAGGCGCCGGTGGCCCAGCACGCCCACGTGGGCGGGCTGACGGCCAAGAACGTGATCGGCCTCCTGCCCGGACACGACCCGATCCGCCGCAACGAGACCGTGATCGTGGGCGCGCACTACGACCATCTCGGCCTGGGAGGGTTCGGCAGCCTGGACCCGGACAGCACCGGCAAGGTCCACAACGGGGCGGACGACAACGCCAGCGGGTCCGCGATGCTGCTCCAGATCGCCCAGCACCTGGCCCAGACTCGGCCGGCCCGGACCGTCCTCTTCATCGCCTTCAGCGGGGAGGAGCTCGGTCTTCTGGGCTCGGCCTATTACGTCAAGCAGCCGATCTATCCGCTGAGCAGCACCATCGCGATGATCAACCTCGACATGGTGGGCCGGCTCCGGGACCGCCGCCTGATCGTCTACGGCGCGCGGACGGCCAAGGAGTTCCCCGCCCTGCTGGATTCGTTGAACTGGCACTTCGGGTTCGACCTGAAGGCACGGGGCGACGGCTACGGACCGAGCGACCAGTCGTCGTTCTACGCGGCGGGCCGGCCGGTGCTGCACATCTTCACCGATCTGCACGAGGACTACCACCGCACCACGGACGACTGGCAGAAGATCGACACCGCCGGGTTCCGCAAGGTGGCCGATTTCACCACCGGCCTGGTGACTGCGCTGGCCAACCGGCCCTCCCGGCTCACGCTGGTGGATGCGACGCCGCCGCCACCGCCGCCGACCGCGAGCAACGGCACGCCCCAAGGTTACGGTGCCTACCTCGGCACCATCCCCGACATGAGCGACAACCCGGGGGGCGTCCGGTTGCTCGGCGTCCGCGCGGGCAGCCCGGCCGAGCAGGCCGGGCTCCGGGGCGACGACATCATCACCCGCATCGGGGACATGGACGTGCCCGACCTGCAGGCCATGACCAACGCGCTCCGCAGCCATCAGCCGGGAGACTCGGTGCAGATCGTCATCCGCCGGGGCACCCAGAGTACCACGGTGAAGGCCCGGCTGGGCACGAGAGGAGGGTGAGGTGGCGGCGCTCGATTCGGGACGGGTGATCGCGGCGCTCCGGGGCGCCTTCGCGCGCGAGGTCGGCCGCACCGAGCTGCTCCGGCTGGCGGCCGAGCGGATCCGCGCCGCCGGCGCACCCTACACGTCGGTCTACCTCTACATGCTCCAGGGCGAGGAGCTGGTGCTCGAGGCCTTCGCCGGCCGGGAGACCGATCACACCAGGATCCCCGTGGGCAAGGGTGTCTGCGGCACCGCGGTGGCGACCGGGCAGGATCAGAACGTTCCCGACGTCCGCGCGGTGGAGAACTACATCGCCTGCAACACCTGGACCCGCTCCGAGCTGGTGGTGCTGATCCGCCGCGGGGCCACGATCCTGGGCCAGATCGACGTGGACAGCGACGAGCCCGATCCCTTCACGCCCGAGGAAGCGGCCGAGGTGCGCAAGGTGGCGGAGGCTCTGGCGGTCCTGCTCTAGGTGAGCGCCGTGGCCGCGCGGGAGTCGCAGGAGTCGGTACGCGGGGTCTCGATCTTCGTGCGCCGGATCGGCTCGGGGCCGCCGACGGTGGTGCTGCACGGCGGCCCCGGTGCCCATCACGATTATCTGCTGCCGGGCTTCGATGCCCTGGCCATCGGTCGCGAGCTCATCTACTACGATCAGCGAGGGGGGGGACGCTCGGCGGTGCCGCGCGACGTCCCGGTCGGCTGGACCGAGCAGGTGGCCGACCTCGAGGCGCTGCGCGAGCGCTGGTCGCTCGACCGCCTCTCCCTCGCCGGATATTCCTGGGGCGCCCTCCTCGCCCTGCTCTACGCCCTGGAGCACCCCAAGCGGATTGAGCGGCTTGCCCTGGTGTCGCCGGCGCCGACCTGGCGCGCGGCCCGGGAGAGCTACGAGGCCCGGTTCAACCAGCGCAATCTGGATCCCGTCTTCCAGGAGGAGCGCCGCCGCTTGCGGGAGAGCGGACTTCGCGAGCGTGACCCCGCCGCCTTCCAGCAGCGCATCTTCGAGCTCTCGGTCGCGGCCTACTTCCACGATCCCGAGCGGGCCCGCGACCTGACTCCCTTTCGGGTCACCGGCCGCACTCAGCAGGAAGTCTGGGCCAGCCTCGGCAATTACGATCTCCGCCTTGAGCTTCCCCGACTCCGCGGGGTCCCCGCGATCGTTCTCCATGGCGAGGACGATCCCATCCCGATCGCCACCGCGCGGACCACGGCCGACCTCATCGGTGCCTCGCTGCATCCGCTCCCGGCCTGCGGCCATGTGCCGTATGTCGAGGCGTTCGAACCGTTTGTGCGGCTGCTCGACGGCTTTCTCTAAACCCCGCTCCGGTCTTCCGCATTACCTTTCCCGGATGGCCCGCCCCACCCCGTACGACCTCTTCCTCGCCCCCATCGCCGACGAGAGCTTCCCCCGCATTCGAGCCAGCCTCGCCGCCGCGGCGGTGGAGCCGGCCGACCGGGATGCCTTCCTGATGGATCGCGAGGTGGTGACCCTGATCCGTGAGCTGCGCGGCGACGAGGCGCTGGGCGAGGCGATGGATCAGATGGTCGCCCTGGTGCACCAGACCTATCTGGCCTGGGACGCGGGACTCATTCTGGTGCCCCTTACCGATCAGGCGACCGAGGCCATGTTGAGCGAGCCCCGGTCGGACGCGCCCGCCGCCGCCGACTCGCCGAAGGCCTACTATGCCCAGATGCCGGAGCGGCTGGTCTGGGCCAGCGTCGTCGAAGGCGAGCCGCCCGAGCCGCTGGACGGCTGCTTCGTGAGTCGCGTGCCCGATGCCGACCTTCGGGTCCTCGGCATCTTCGGCCTCCGGCCCGACCGGGCCGGTTTCAGCGCGGTGGAGGTGGGCGGGGCGCGGCCCGGCAGGCTCGCCCGCTCGGACGGGACGGCCCTGTTCGCGCCCACGCTCCCGGGCGGCAGGGCCGCGGGCCTCCATTCGATCACGGGTGAGGAAGAGCTGCTCGAGCTGGGGTGGCGCACCACCGGGCTCGCGGCGGCCGCCGCCGGAGCGGCCTGATGGAGACACTCAAGGATTTCATGGACAAGAAGGCCGTAGCCGAGGTGCTCGATCAGATCGCGGCCTTCCTCGAGCTCAAGGGGGAAAATCCCTTCCGCATCCGCGCTTTCCGCACGGCCGCCCGGGCGATCGGCAGCTTCCCCGGCGATCTCCGCGCGGGGCTGGAGGACGGCTCTCTCGCCGCCACGAAGGGCGTCGGCCCCGCCACTCTGCAGATCGCCGCGGAGCTCGCCGGCACCGGACGGGCCAGCCTGCTGGAGGAGCTGCGGGAGCAGATCCCGCCGGGGCTGGTCGAGATGCTCGCCATCTCCGGACTCGGTGTGGCCAAGATCCGCCAGATTCACGACGTGCTCGGGATCGACTCGCTGCCGGAGCTGGAGGCGGCCGCCCTGGATGGTCGGCTCGCCAAGCTCCCGCGCTTCGGTCAGAAGACCTCGGAGAACATCCTCAAGAGCATCGCCTACTTGCGCCAGGCGAGCACCTACCGGTTGTCGCATCACGCCGCGGAGGAGGCGGAGGGGCTGCGGCGCGCGCTGGAGCGCCTGCCCGGCGTGGTCTCAGCGGTCGTCGCCGGAGACGTCCGCCGCAGGGCCGAAGTGGTGCGCGACGTGGTCATCGTGCTGGTCGCCGGGGTTCAGCCCGCCGACCTGTTCCGCCGCCTCAACGAGGTGCCCGGCGTCCACGAGTTCGCCGGACAGGACGAGCGCCGGCTGACGCTGCGCTTCGCCGGCGGGGCGAGCGCCCAGATCGTGGTGACCACGCCGGTCAACGCGGGCGCGGTGCTGGTCCAGGCCACGGGGAGCGAGGCGCATCTCCGGGACCTGGCCGAGCTGGCGCGCTCCCGCGGCCTCAGCGTGACCGGCGCGGCGCTGTGGCGCGGCAGCGAGTTCGTGGCGACTCCCGACGAGGAAACCTTCTACCGGGCCCTGGGCCTCGCCTGGATTCCACCGGAGCTGCGTGAGGGCAAGGGCGAGGTGGCTGCCGCCGGCCGGGGTGAGCTGCCCCGGCTGGTCGAGCCGCGGGACCTGCGTGGGTTCCTCCACTGCCACACCACGTATTCGGATGGGTCCACCACGGTGGAGGAGCTGGCGCGCGCCTGCCGCGCGGCCGGCTATCAGTATCTCGGCATCACCGATCACAGCCAGGCCGCCGCCTATGCCGGCGGACTCTCGGGGGATGATCTCGTCCGCCAAGCCGCCGAGATCGACGAGGTCAACGGCCGGCTGACCGACTTCCGCGTGCTGAAGGGAATCGAGGCCGACATCCTGCAGGATGGACGCATCGACTACGATGACGCCGTTCTCGCCCGGCTCGACTTCGTGATTGCCTCGGTGCACAGCCGCTTCAACATGGCGGCGCCGGAGATGACGGCCAGGATGCTGGCGGCGATGGACAACCCCCACCTCACCATCATCGGCCACCCGACGGGGCGCCTTCTCCTCTCGCGCGATCCCTACGGGGTGGATCTCGACGCGGTGATCGAGAAGGCGGCGGCCACCGGCGTCGCGCTGGAGATCAACGCGGATCCCCACCGGCTCGACCTCGACTGGCGGGTGCTCCAGCGGGTGCGCGCGGCGGGAGCGATGGTCTCCATCGGCGCCGATGCCCATAACGTGGCAGGGATCGGCCACGTGGACTACGGCGTCGCCATGGCTCGGAAGGGCTGGCTCGGGCCGGACGACATTCTCAACGCCAGGGCGGTGGACGGGTTTCTCGCCTTCGCCAAGGGGCGCCGGCGGTGAGTCCGCGGGGAA
>DASSML010000230.1:0-2529 GCA_035688895.1 Gemmatimonadales bacterium | reverse complement strand
CGAGCGTCTACCCGAGCCCCTCGGCGGGGCGGATACCCCACGACGCCGGCTGCTGGTGCCGGCGGGTCTGACGGTAGAGGAGCGGCTGGAGGTCCGTCCTATCCGGCGCGGTATCGCCGCCGGCGGACCGATCGACGTGCGGATCCTCGGACCACTCGGCCTCGGGTGGCGCCAGGGGCGGGTCGAGCTCCCCTGGACCGCGACGGTCTATCCCAACCTGTTGGCGACCTCCCTGCGGGCGCTGCCGCTCCAGGCACTCCGCCGCCGCGAGGCCGGGTTGCGCAACGTCCGGCGCCCGGGCGAGGGCCGGTTGTTCGAGGGGCTCCGCGAGTGGGTGCCAGGAGACGACACCCGGATCATCGACTGGAAGGCGACCGCCAGGCGGGGCAAGCCGATCGCCCGGCAATACGAGGACGAGCGGCGGCAGCAGGTCCTGCTGGTGATCGACGCCGGCCGGCTCCTCACCGCCGAGGTGGACGGCGTCCCCCGGCTCGAGTCGGTCATCGCGGCCGCGCTCCACCTGGCCCACGCCGCGGTCGAGCATGACGACAACATCGGTCTGCTGGTCTTCGCCGACACCATCCAACGCTACCTCCCGCCGGCGCGCGGCCGCCGCGCGCTCCGCGGAGTGCTGGAGGGATTGGCTGCCACCGAAGGACGATTGGCCGAATCCGACTATCCCGCGGCGTTCCGGTACCTGGCGGCCCGGAGCCGGAAGCGCGCCTTGACCGTGCTCTTCACCGACGTGATCGATCGGACTGCGAGCGACGCGCTGGTCGCGCAGGCGGCGACCCTGCGACCGCGCCACCTGCCACTGGCGGTCACGCTGCGGGATCCCGCCCTCGAGGCGGTGGCGGTGGCCCGACCGAAGGACTCCGGCGAAGCATTCCAGCGGGCGGCCGCGGAGGAGCTGCTCGGCGCGCGCGAGGCCGCGCTGGCCGACATGCGGTCACGGGGAGTGATGGTGCTGGATGTGCTGCCCGCCGCGGCCAGCGCGGCGGTGGTGGAGCGGTACCATCAGTTGAAGCGACGCGGGGTGCTGTAGCGGCGACTCTTGCGCCTAGGCAGAAAGCGGTAGCCGCTCCGGATGCGGATGAGCGGCGACGAACGCCTCGACCGCCTCCGGGTCGAGCTGGGTTCCGGCCACTCGGCGGAGCTCCTCCATGGCCTGGTCCGGCGGACGGGAGTCGCGGTAGGGTCGGCGAGTGGTCATGGCATCGAAGGCATCGGCGACGGCGACGATCCGCGCCTCGACGGGAATCATGTCGCCCCGGAGTCCATCGGGAAATCCGCGGCCGTCCAGGCGCTCGTGGTGGGAGCGCACGATCCGCAGCACGTCGGGCGATTCGCGGGCCAGCGGGCTCAGCATCCGCTCACCCAGCAAGGGGTGCTCGGAAATCTGGCGGAACTCCTCGGCGGTGAGACTGCCGGGCTTGTGGAGCACCGACTCCCGGGTGCCGATCTTCCCGATGTCGTGCAGCTCGCCGCCCAGGCGGATGCCGTCGAGCAGGGTGCCCTGGAAGCCCATGCGCCGGGCGGTGGCGACGGCGTAGCGAGAGACCCGAATGGAGTGCCCTCGGGTGTAGGCGTCCTTGGCCTCGAGGGCGCGTGCAAGCATTTGCACTCCCTGGAGGAACAGCTCCTGGATCCGCTGCGATTGCTCGTGGACCCGGCGCTCCAGGTTTTCCTGGTAGTAGCGGTTCTGAAGGACCAGGGTGCGCTTTTCCAGCGCCCGCGTGACCCTGGCCTGTAACTCGTTCATGGAGATAGGTTTGAGTAGAAAGTC
Source organism: Gemmatimonadales bacterium (assembly GCA_035688895.1). Taxonomy (GTDB): domain Bacteria; phylum Gemmatimonadota; class Gemmatimonadetes; order Gemmatimonadales; family GWC2-71-9; genus CAVVWJ01. Next base: position 743 of record DASSML010000230.1, on the reverse strand, counting down.
CGCGGCGCCAAGATGGAGGCAGTCGACCGCGGTGGTGGTGTCGCTCAGGCCGGTCAGCATGATGACCGAGGTGTCGGGGTAGCGGCGCCTGACCGCCTCCAGGAAGCCGATACCGTCGAGCTCCGGCATTCGCATGTCGGAGACAATGAGGGGGGTTTCGCCGATGCGCTCCAGGAGGTCCAACGCCTCGAGCCCGGTACCGGCCTCGAAACACTGGAATCCCTGGGCCTGGAGCATCCGGGCCAGAGACCGCCGGACCCCGGGCTCGTCATCTACGACGAGGCAATTGGCGGAACCGGCCACGACCGGCTGCGCGTCCAGAGCACTGGGCATGGTTGACAGGCTACTTTAGGTGGGCGATGGATGCCACGAACATCCAACCGCTTACACTGTAAGCAATCGGGCTCAAAATGTCCACTCTCCTAGCCAAACTGGGGGGAAGTGGCACTAGATTAGCAGGAGAAACAGGCCCCGGCGGTGGCTGAAATCACTGGCAAGGCGCCTCGCACGACGACCGGCTGAGCCGGCGAGGAGAGACGATGGCGGGAGTCCAGGCCCGGCTGCGCTCGGAGCACCAGCGCAAGTATCCGGAGATCAATCCCTCCGGGTGGTACAGCGTGTCGCCGATTTTTCCCGGGGTGACCCAGCGGATGGTGAACATGGCGGGCGAGCGGCTGACCCGGCTCGCGACACCGCGCGGCTTCGTCATCCTCCGCGCCGACCACCTGGAGTTCCGCCCCGCC
>DASSML010000229.1:0-6459 GCA_035688895.1 Gemmatimonadales bacterium | reverse complement strand
AGCAGGCTTCCGCTGGTCGCCGGGGGGCCGAACCGGACCGCAGCCCAGAGCAGGAACGGCAACGGCGCGTAGAGCAGCGCCGGGCTGCTTCTCGTCGCGGGTGCCGCGCGGGTGAACACCAGGAGACACACCAGCCCCAGCGTGACGACCAACGCACCCGCTTCGAGCGCTCGGAGACGCGGCAGCCGACGGAGATCTCGCAGTCCGCCCGAGCCCCAGGTGACGATCACCGGCACGAAGGTGAGCTGGGCGAGCAGGTTGGAGAAGAATCGCACCCTCCAGTTGTGCCAGTAGCCGGTCGCCCCGTATCCGTTCAGCTGCACGAACCCGGCGTCCAGGAAGCAGGAGAGCGAGACGCTCGTGAGCGCGGCAAACAGGAAGATGCCGACCCCCCGGAAGGTGTCGAACCGGGCCGGGCCGCCGCGCATCCCGCGGACCAGTGTGGCGCCGATGAGCGCCTCGCTCGAGTTGCTGAGGAACCAGCAGAGCATCATCGGGACCGGAATCCCCGACCGCAGCTCGACCAGGAGATGAGCCGGAAACGCGCCCAGGAGGACCACCCACCAGCGCCGCTGCGGGGTAAGGAGAAGCAGGCCGAGGAGGATGGCGTTGGGCGGCCACAGCGTGGAGATCGGCTGGGGACGCATGGTGAGCGTCATCCCCAGCTCGGCGGCGAACAGGTAGGCCACGCCCGCCAGCACTGCCATGGCGGCGGTCCGGGACCCGTGCGAGGCGGACGGGGATGTGACCGAGGGAGAGTCGTCGGCGGCGAGGGTGGTCACGTGTCAAGTATAATTCGGCATGGCCGCCGACATCGACCTCTCCCAGATGCAGGACCCGCTGGGCCTCCTGCGTCTAGGGTACGCCCAGCCCCTCCTCACCCTCGCCGCCACCCGCTGGCGCGACGGGCAGGCGTCCCCCACCACGGAGACGATCGCCGAGGAAACGCCGGTCGCCATCGTGTACAACGGCATTCCCCACGTCGTCATGATGGCGACGCCGCAGGATCTCGAGGACTTCGTCCTCGGCTTCAGCCTCACCGAGGAGCTGATCGCCTCGCCGGCCGACCTCCAGGGCGTCGAGGTGGTGCGCTATAGCCAGGGCATCGAGATCCAGGCCCTGGTAAGCCCGGCGTGCGAAGCGGTGATCGCCGGCCGGACCCGGCGCCTCACGGGACGGACGGGATGCGGGATCTGCGGGGCGGACAGCGTGTCGATGGTGCTGAAACAGCTCCATCCCGTAAGCGACAGCGTCTCGATCGCCGGATCCGCGCTCCGGCGCGCCCTCGACGCGCTAACCTCGCATCAGTCGCTCAACGCCGAGGCTGGTGCGGTGCATGCGGCAGCCTGGGCGGGTCTCGACGGGACGGTGCGGCTGGTGCGGGAAGACGTCGGCCGGCACAACGCCCTCGACAAGCTCATCGGCGCCCTGCTCAGGGCCGGCACCGATCCCAAGACTGGTTTCGTCGTGGTCACCAGCCGGGCCAGCTTCGAGATGGTGCAGAAGACCACGGTCCTGGGCGCGCCGCTCATGGCCGCGATCTCGGGGCCGACCGGACTCGCCGTCCGCGTCGCGCGGCAGGCGGGGCTCACGCTGGTGGGATTCGCCCGGGGCAGCGGCCACACGGTCTACACCCACCCGCAGCGGCTCACTCCCTAGCGTCCACCTCGTCGGAGCGGGTGCGCCTCGGTGTTGAACACGACCTCGTTCAGATCGAGCGTCCCTGGCGGCGCCAGGAGCAGATAGGCGTACTTCATCGTCTCGGCGAAGAGGAACGAGTGCATCCGGTCCCGCTTCATCCGGGTGCGCACGTCGGCCAGCGAGGCGAATCCCGCGTCGGTCCGGGTCCAGCGATCGATCGCCGCCCACATCGCGGCGCCCATCTTCCGATACCGCTCGTCGCCGGTCAGCCGGTACAGATAGTACGCCGATTCCAGCGACTCGGGCCTGAGCTCGTAGCCCGGCTCGTCGCCGATGGTCATGGTGGCGTAATCGAGGGTCTCGGGCTCGATCCCGAAGGTGGTCCACATGCGGTTGACCGACGTCATCAGTCGGGCGGCCCGAGCCGTATCGCCGGCCAGCGCCAGCACCGCGGGCAGAAAGGCCTCGAGCGAGCCGAAGCGGGTGCCGGTCCTTACCCCGGTGGTCATGTCGGCCTGGCCGTACCAGAGTCCGCCGAACCGCTCGTCGGCCAGCCAGCGGTTCATCGGGCCCACGCTCGCCTCCCACATCCGGCGAAAATCGTCGTCGCCGAACAAGCGCCAGGACTTGAGCAGGTACTCGTACCAGGAATCGATGCCGCCGCCGACATGGCTGGTGCTGTCCTGCCAGGCACCGGTCCGGACGTCGATGGTGCTGCCCACCAGCCCCAGCGCCGAGCGCCGGGCGAAGAGCTGCTCGGCTGCCCGCTTGGCGGTGTCGTAGTACACCGGCCGGCCGGTAAGCCGGGCAAGGGTCCCGAACTCCAGCATCAGGGTGCCGATCTCGGCCGGGTTGCTCACCGGATCGCGGGTCTCGCCGGTCCGGAGGTTCACGTAGCGAAACGGCATGCCGGTGGGGGATCGGAACGCGGGCAGCAGACGGTCGCCCAGATCGGTGGCGAGACGGAGGAAGCGGGGATCGCCATCCATCTCGTAGGCGCTGAGCAACCCGCCGAGCAGGCGGATGGTGACCTCGAAGACCTGGACCGAGATGTCCTGGTCGAACGACAGCCGCTCCAGGATCAGCCGCTTGGCGTCGGCCGCCTCATCGGTCAGGCCCATCAGCAGCATGGTGTCGAAGGCGTCGACCGGCGTCATGAGGAGTGGGACGCCGTACCAGTCGTGCGGCTTGTGGCTCAGGGGGTCGAGATCGTCGTGGCCCCAGGCGTAGCGGCGATAGCCCTGCCAGGCGTGGAGGAAGGCGGCGCGGACCTGGGGCGCGGAGGGCGCGGAGGGCGCGGAGGGCGCGGAGGGCGCGGAGGGCGCGGAGGGCGCGGAGCCGAGCGTGAGGAGCTGCACGGCCGCGATCAACCCCAGCAGGTACACGACCCGACGGCCCTAGCGCTTGCCCCGTCCGTCGCCCTGGGCAGCGGGGGGACGGTTCTGCACGTAGCGCCAGCCGAACCGGCCCTTGATGCAGAGATTGCCCCGGGTGACCTCATGGTCGAGCGGCGACGTCACCTTTACGATCTCGTTGTCCTGCACGTGCAGCTCGAGATTGCAGCCCACGCCGCAGTAGGGGCAGACGGTGGTCGTCACCGTCTGGCGATCTTCGTCCCAGGTCCCGGCGTCGCGGTGGTCCCGCTCGCTCTTGAACATCAGCGCGCCGGTGGGGCAGACCGCGATGCAATTGCCGCAGTAGACGCAGGCCGACTCGGGCAGCTCCACCGCGAACTCGGTGGAGATCCGGGCATCGAAGCCCCGTCCCGCGACGGTGAGCGCGAAGGTGTTCTGGAAGTCCTTGCCGCAGGCCTCGACGCACTTGTAGCAGAGGACGCACTTGCCGTAGTCGCGGACGTAGAGCTCGTTGTCCACCTTGACCGGCTGGGCGACCGTGGCGGCGTAGTCCGGATTCGGCGGCTCGTGGTGGCCGGGCTGCAGGCTGTCGCGATACCCGGCCGGATTGGGCGGCTGAGGCGGGCCGTAGCGTTCCGGCCTGGCGCCGTAGTCGTCGACCCAGCGATCCACGTCGGGGGTGGTGGAGAGGTCCACCGAGGACGCCAGGAACTCCAGGACCATCTTGCGGCTGTGGCGCACCCGCTCCGAGTCGGTCTTCACCACCATCCCCTGCTCCACCGGCCGGGAGCACGACGGCACCAGCACCCGGGACCCTTCGACCTCGACCACGCAGACCCGGCAGACGTTGACCGGGTGGAGCGTCTCGAGGTAGCAGATCGTCGGGGTCTCCTTCCCCTGGGAGCGGATGGCGTCGAGGATGGTGCTGCCCTCGGGCGCCAGCACCGTCGCGTCGTCGATGGTGAGCTCGACGGTGCGCGGTGGCGGCCTCAGCGGAACGAGCAGTGGGCCGGACGCGATCATGGGTCGCTCCCCGGTCAGCGGGCGGTCCAACGTCATGGGGGGGTACTCCTATGTGAACAGTCGAAGCCGCTTGATCGCCGACTCGACCGCGCTGTAAGCCGTCTGCCCGAGGCCGCAGATGGATGCGTCCTTCATCGCCAAACCAATCTCATCGAGTAAGGCCAGCTCGCCGGCCAGCTCACCCCGCGTGCGCCCCGCCTGGATCCGGTGGAGCGCCTCCTCCTGCCGGACGGTTCCGACTCGACAGGGCACGCACTGACCGCAGGACTCATCGCGGAAGAAGGCCGCGATGCGTAGAAGAATCGGCACCAGGTCGATCGTGTCGTCGAAGACCATGATGACGCCGGAGCCGAGCGTCGCCTGAGCCGCCCGGGTGCCCTCGAAGGTGAGCAACATGTCGATTTCGTCGGGCCGCACGAAGACACCGGCGGCCCCGCCGAGGAGAATGCCCTGCAGCGGCCGACCGCCCGCCACGCCTCCAGCCAGCGTCAGCATCTGGCGCAGGGTCGTCCCGAACGGCACCTCATAGACCCCCGGCCGGGCGACACATCCGGACAGGCAGAAGAGCCGAGGCCCGGTCGAGCCCGGCGTGCCGATGGCCGCGTAGGCCGGCCCTCCGAGGCGGAGGATCTCGAGCACGTTCACCAGGGTCTCGACGTTGTTGATCAGGGTCGGCTTGCCGAACACGCCGACGTTGACCGGGAACGGCGGCTTGTTGCGGGGCTCGCCCCGCAGCCCCTCGATCGAATTGAAGACTGCGGTCTCTTCCCCGCAGATGTACGCCCCGCCTCCGCGCCGGATCTCGAGGTCGAACCGCAGCCCCTGGCCCATGATGTTGTCGCCCAGGAGGCCACGCGCCCGCGCGACGTCGATCGCGCCCTGCAGTCGCTCGGTGGCGAGGGGATACTCGCCCCGGATGTAGATGAAGCCCTTCTCGCAGCCCGTCGCGAAGGCGGCGATGGTCATGGATTCGACGAGCCCGAAGGGATCGCCCTCCATGATCACCCGGTCCTTGAACGTGCCGGGCTCGGACTCGTCGGCATTACAGATCAGGTAGTGCGGACGGACCGGCTGGCGGGCGACCGCCTCCCACTTCCGACCGGTAGGGAAGGCCGCCCCGCCCCGCCCCATGAGCTTGGCGTCGCTCACCTCGCGGATGACGCCCTCCGGACCGAGCTGGAAGGCGAGGCGCAGCGCCTCGTAGCCGCCGTGGGCCCGGTACGCGTCGAGGCTCATCGGGTCGGTCACATCCACCCGCCTGAGCAGGCGGAGATAGGGGTCGCCCGCCTGCCAGAGGCGGGGCCGCGGCTCCAGGGACGGCGCCAGGTCGCCCTTCAGGATCCGGGCCACACCGGCGGCGTCCGCGTGCCCGAAGAGCCGCTCCACCGGCTGCGGCCCGGCCACGGTGAGCAGCGCGGCCGGGGCCTGCTCGCAGAGCCCCAGACAGGGGCTACGCAGCCAGCCCGAGGGTGCCGCGTCCAGATCCACGTGCTCGCCGTGGGGAGCGTGATAGGCCGGGCCGACCGTCCGCTCCAGCTCGGCGCACAGCTTGTCGGCGCCTTTGCAGCGGCAGGCGATGTCATCGCAGACGTGAACCACGCATGCCGGCCGCGGCACGGTCGACAGCAGGGCGTAGAAGGTGGCCACGCCATAGGCGTCGGCGGGGGGAACGGAGAGCCGCTGGCAGATGTAGTTCAGCCCGCCTTCGCTCACCCAGCCGACCCGCGCCTGCACCGCCTGCAGGGCGGGCAGCAGCAGGTGACGTTGGGCCCGGGCCTCATGGCCGCCCGCCGCGGTAAAGGCGTCCCGGCTCTCGTCCCGGTCGCCGCCTTCCCACCCCGAGCGAGGCTCGCCCAGGAGCGCGTCGACCGCCTCGCGCTCCTCGTCCGTGGGCGCCGCATCGAGCAGGTGCAGATCCACCTAGCCTCCGTGTCCGACAGCGTGGCCCGCGGCCGCGGTGGCCGGCTCGGAGGCCCGCACCGGGTCCACCCGAACCGCGCAGGCCTTGAACTCCGCCGTGCCCGACTTGGGATCGGTCTCGTCGATGGTGAGCTGGTTGACCCGCACCTCGTCCTGGAAGTGAAAGGTCATGAAGACGAGGCCGGACCGGAGCGAGCGGTCGAGGCGAGCGGGCGCTACGACACTGCCGCGCCGGGAGGTGACCCGCACCGGATCGCCGTCCAGGATGCCCAGACGCTCGGCATCCTCCGGCGAGATGTCCAGGGATTCGCCGCGCCTCAGGGGCGACGTGAACCCGCCGGTCTGTACCCCGGTGTTGTAGGAGTCGAGCCGTCGACCCGTCGTGAGGAGGAAGGGGTACTCCTCGTCCGGTCGCTCGAGGGGTGGATCGTGCTCGACGACCGAGAACGGTGCCAGGGGCACCACGATGGGATCGGTCCAGAGCCGGCCATGGAGGAAGAGCTCGCCCGGGTGGGTCTCG